>NZ_DASVSG010000077.1:0-52877 GCF_036388195.1 Jatrophihabitans sp.
TGCTCGACGATCTGGAACGTCCAGCAGCCGGGAATCACGTCCCGCCCGATCAGGACGTCGGCGACCGTCTGGGCGGTCTCGTCCTCGCCCGCGTCGCGCAGCGCCTGCACCGCCTCCTGCAGGATCCGGTCGGCCGTGCCCGAGCGGCGGTGAAAGGTGTAGAGCAGCCCGCGGGCCTCCTCCACCACCTCCAGCGCCTCGGACAGCTTGCCCAGCGCCGCCACCAGCTCGTCGCTCGCGCCGGCCGGCCGCTGCTTGGCCACCGGACGCTCCGGATGCGCCGCCCGGCCGAACCGCTGGAGCAGCTCGTCGTCGCCCGGCATCAGCCGAGGCTCCGGCCGCCGGGGACGTTCTTGCGCAACGCCCTGCGCAGCTGCATGATCCGCAGGCTGCCGGGGATGGCGACCAGCAGCACACCTAGCACGGCGGACAGCAGGATCGTCAACGCCAGCGAGAACTGGCCCTGCCAGCCGAAGAAGTGCAGGGTGATCCGCCGCGAGTTCTGCGCGATGAAGACGATCAGCAGGATCACGAAGATCGCGGTGGCGATCAGGCCGATCCACAGCCCACTGACCTTGGTGGCCCGGACGTGGCCCTTCTCGTTGAAGCCGGGCGCTGGCGCGCCGGATCCCGCGGTCCGGCCGCCGGCGGCAGGCGCGGCTGGGGCGGCTGGGGCGGCCACCGGCTCGGTGGCCGGGGCCACCGCGGCGCCTGGACCGGTCGCGGACCCCAGATCGGCGGGTGGCACTCGCGGGCCGGTGCCGGGCGCGCCTCCGAGATCCGAGCTGGAGCGAGGCAGCGAGGGATCGTAGGGCTCAGTCACGTCAGACTCCTTCGACGCCGCGCCGATACCACGCTGCTGGGCATCTCACGGCCTGGTGGGCACGTTACCCCTCTTCACCGCAACGCTCGCGGACGTGCCACGGGTGCCGCCGGGTCAGCTCGGAAGGGCGGGCACCCGGTCAGCGGCGAACAGCGCGCTGACGCAGCGGTGCGCGTCATGCAACGGCCTGGAGTAGGACGCCGGCGAGGGAACCAGGTGGTTGTAGAAGGTGGCGCCCTCGCACAGCGGCCCGAGCACCCAGAGCCGCCGGTCAGCCCGGCCCTCGACGTCGATCGGATGCTGGTCGGCGTCGATGTCGATGCCCACCACCTGCCGGCTGCCCGGACGGTGCCGGCGGATCCAGCCTTTGCGCCACAGCGAATCCAGCAACGGGCTGGCTGAGCTGTCCACCGCCGGCGGCTCCACCCAGGCGGCGGCCAGCCAGTCCACCGCGCGGCTGTGCTGGTCGGCCAGCCGGGTGGAGGCCAGCCGCCACCGGCCCTCCTGCGGCTGCCAGCGCACCGACGGAGCCGGCCCGAACGGCGCCGAGGCCACCCCGGCATCGAACAACGCCAGCAGCTCCTGGTGCCGTTCGTACTGCGGGCCGACCACTGCCCGGTTCAGCGCCGGAACGATCCGGGCCGCGAAATACTCCAACGACGCCGGGGTCAGGCCGCCGAAGTCGACGACGTAGCGGAACTGGTCCCGCAGGTCACGCAGCACGTCCAGGGCGCCTTTGACGGGGCTGCCGAGAAAGCCGGACTTCCCTTCGGTGAGGTCCTCCTCGATCACTGTCGACAGCCAGCGCTGGTAGGAATCACTGCTCTGCAGGGACATCGTGCCCGAGCCGTCCAGCGCCGCCTCAGGATCGAAGCGGCCCAGCCGGGCGTCCAAGGCGTCCAGCACCGAGACGATCCCGGGCATCCCCGCGGCCAGCGCGAGCTCGTCGGCCAGCGCCGCCTCGGCCGCCGGTCCGGCGCACCGGGCCTGGGTGCGCCGGTACCCGATCCGCACCTCGGTCAGGATCAGCGGCCAGACATCGCGTTCGAAATCCAGCGGGCCCTCCCGCCGCAGCCGCGCCAGGTCGACGGCCTCTCGGGTGAAGACCAGCGGCCGGTACCGATCGCCGAACTCGACGACCTTCGGCCGGGCCCGGCACGGCAGGCCCGAGCGGGAGTAGAAGAGCAACTCCGGCTCCTGCCCACTGGGCAGGTAGCGCATCCGGTCGCCGTCGGAGACGAACCGGCCGCCCCGTCCGACGGTGAGGCAGGACATCACATCCATCGCTGAGAGCCCGAATCCGCCGATCGCGACGGCCTGTCCGGTGGAAACCCCGGCCAACCGCTCCGGCAACGGATAGGGATCGGCGATCATCCGGTCACCGCCGGGCAGGTCGCTGCCGGCCCGGACGTTCGGGGTGTACCCGGTGGTCAGGAAGGCGTGCTGTACGGAGAGTCGGGATCCGTCGGACAGGGCGACCAGCAACCCGCCGTCGTCGTCGGAGCTGAGGTCCACCGCCTGCGCGCGGTGCAGGGTGACCGACACGTGAGCGGGCACCCGGTCCAGCAACCGGTCCAGGAACCAGGCCAGATAGCCACCGAGCACCCGGCGCGGCAGGAAGTCGGTCGGTCGGATGGGCCGGCCGGTCAGGCCCACCGTGAACCCGTCCTCGGCAATCCGCAGCCCGCGCTCGGTGGCCCACTGGTAGAGCGAGGGCCCGGGACCGTGCACCTGGTCGCCGACCGTGCAGGCATCGGGGAACATCGTCACCTGAGCGCAGGTGGTATTGAGCAACAGGTAATCCGGCTGGTGCCGGGCATGCACGCCGGCCCCGTCGCCGACCGGATCGACGACCTCCACCCGGACCGGGCCGGCCGCGGGCGCCAGGGTGATCAGCCGCTCCAGGACGCCGAGTCCGCGAGAGCCCAGGCCGATGACGGCAACCGACAGCTCAGCTGCCATGCCTCCTACCTCCTGACTATCCATTCCGAGCTGTCCCCGTCGGCTCAACTGCTCAGCCGGATCCGTACCCGGCGGTTCTGCCGTCCCTTGTTCTCGACCTTGTAGACCTGCACATGACCGATCTGGCGGGTGGAGGCGACATGCGTCCCGCCGTCGGCCTGAGCGTCCAGGCCGACGATGTCCACGATCCGCAGCTCCTCGGCCTCAGGTGGGAACACCGCCTGGGTGCGGACGATGTCCGGAATGGCCAGCGCCTCGTCCCGCGGCAGGAACCGCACCTCGATGGCCCGGTCCGCGGCGATCTCGGCGTTCACCGCGTCCTCCAGGCTTTGCTTGAAGTCAGCGGGGATGTCGGGCAGGTTGAAGTCCATCCGGGCCTCGCCCGGCTCCATGTTCCCTCCGGTCACCAGCGCGCCGAAATCGCGGAACACCGTTCCGCACAGCACATGCAGCCCGGAATGGGTTCGCATCAGGGTGCTGCGCCGGACGTCGTCGAGCGCGCCGTGCACTGCCGTCCCGGCCGGCGGCACCGGGTCCTGCGGAGCCGGCAGCAGGTAGAGGTCATCGCCCTTGCGGGTGCCGACGATCCGGGTCTGCACGCCGCCCCACAGCAGCACACCGTGGTCCGGCGGCTGGCCGCCGCCACCGGGATAGAAGGCCGACCGGTCCAGCACGATGCCGGCCTCGGGATCGGCCGGATCGGACCACAGGACGGTGCAGTCCCATTCCCGCAGGGTGACGTCCTCCCAGTCCAGCCGGTGGGTGTGGTGCGAATGTCCTGTCATAAGACGGAGATACCTCTTTCGACCAGCGAGGCCGGGACGATCCTGGCCTCGATCAACGCCAAGGCGTGGTCGGCCCTCTCGGCCGCGATCTCCTCATCCTCGCCCTCGCTGATCAGGTAGCCAAACCGGTCCTGGAAGGAATTGCGCACGCTCAACTGCTGCCCGAGCTCGGCCGTCAGGACGACCTCGACCACGCCGGGCTGCCGGCCCGCGTCAGCCAGCCCGCTCACCTCGGCCAGCCGGCCGGCTTGACGCGGCAGCAGGAATCGAATCGCGGCGCCACCGGACCGGGCCGGTCCCGGCGGCAGCGTCAGGCCGGCGGCCCGGGCGACGGTCTGGCGGATCAGATCCACCCCGGTGGCGACCTCGACGATCCGCGGAATCATCCCGCCGGCCAATCGGGGGTTTACCTCGATGACCCGGATTCCCTCGCTGGACCAACGGAGTTCGGTGTGCGCCGGGCCCCAGCCCAGGCCGAGCGCCCGCAACGCCGCCAGCGCCGCCTCGCCGAGCTCACGCCTGCGGTCGGAGGCCAGCCGCGCCGGAAAGTCGTGACCGATCTCGACGAAGTACGGCTCGGCGCCCAGGTGCTTGCCGGTCACGCCGATCACCCGGTCGTCCAGGGTTTCCACCGAGAACTCCGCGCCGTCGAGGTAGCGCTCGATCAGCACCGCCGACTGCGGTGGCAGGCCCAGAGCCGCGGGGTCGGACTCGAGCACCGTCCGGGCGGCAGCCCCGACCTGACCGGCATCGTCACAGCGGCGCACTCCGACGGATCCCGAGCCGGCCGTGGGCTTGACCACCACCGGAAACCGCATCCGGGCCGCGGCGGCCACTGCCTCGTCGCAGCTGCCCGCGACGGCGAAGTCCGGGCAGCCGACGCCGGCGGCCTGCAGGATGCGCCGCTGGCTGGCCTTGTCCCGGCATGCGCGCACCGCTGCCGGGTCCGCGTGTGGCAGGCCCAGCGCCCGGGCGGCCTCGCTCGCGGTGGCGATGTAGTACTCCGAGCTGCTGGTCACCGCCGACACCGGCCCCGGCAGCTCCGCGCAGGCCGCGACCACCGCGTCGAGACTGCCGGTGTCGAGCACCCGGCTCTCGATCCCGTCCGCGGCGATGTAGGGGTAGCGATGCGGATCGCGGGCCAGCACCACCGGCCGCAGCCCCAGGTCCCGTGCCGCCCCGCAGAACAGCCTGCCCGAGCCGGTGGTATTGCTCTCGACGAGCACGAACCAGGCTCCGGTCATCCGGTCTCCCCCGGCTGATCCGGCGGCGAGTCCGGACCCGGCGACAGCAGGGACTCGACCGCCGCGGCCAGCTGGCCGGTCGAGCCGTTGACCAGCTCGCGCCAGTCCTGGACCCATTGCCGATGGCCCTTCCAGGACGCGCACGCCTGGCCGAAGGGCCGGTCGAAGTCCCCGGGCCCGCCGCCGAACCGCTGGTCCTGCACCAGGTCGGCAAGATTCAATTCGGCCAGGCCGATGCCGTCGAGCCATCCCGGCGGCCCGAACTCGGCGAGCTTGGTCGAGCCCGCCTCGATCGCCCGGCGCACCGCGTCCCCGACCAGATGGTGCGCGGTCCGGAACGGCATTCCCTGCTGCACCAGCCGGTTGGCGATCGAGGTCGCTGCCGTGAAGCCGCTCTCGGCCCGTTGGGTCATCCGGTCGGGAACCGGCCTGGCGCCGCTGACCAGCACCTGAGCCAGCAGCACCGCCTGCTCACCGGACCGCAGCCCCTGCCAGATGCTGCCCATCGCCTCGGTGCCGACCTCGATGGAGTTGCTGAACGGAACGCCGGCCATCGTGCTGGCCGCCGCCGTCCAGGCGCCGATCGTCTGACCGGGCTTGGCCTTGAGATGCTCCAGCAGGAAGGCATTGCGCTTCTGCGGCATGGCCGAGCTGCCGCCCACCAACCGGTCCGGAAACTCGATGAAGCCGAACTCGGCGGTGCTCCACAGCTGCAGGTCGGTGGCCAGCCGGCTCACTGTGATCGTCAGGCTGCTGACCGCGGCCAGCATCCGCAGCGCGACGTCGCGACTGGCGACGGCGTCCAGGGCATGCGGGTTGCCGGTGCTGAAACCCAGTAACCGGGCGGTCAGCTCCGGATCGATCGCCAGATCGGTGCCGGCTACCGCCCCGGCGCCGAGCGGGCAGGTGCGCAGGTCGGTCGACGCGGCCGCCAGGGTGTCGAGGTCGCGTTCGAGCGCCAGCGCCAACCCGAGCAGGTAATAGCCGTAGCTGATGGGCATCGCCGCCTGGAAATGCGTGTAGACCGGCATCACGACCGAGCGGTACGCCCTGGCGCGCGACAGCAGGACCGCCGTCAGCCGGGCGGCCTGCTCGCCGAAGTCCAGCAGCCAGTCCCGCAGCCGCAGCGTGGTGATGCACGCCTTCAGGTCGTTGCGCGAGCGCCCGGTATGCAGCACACCGCCGATGTCCGGGCCGAGCCTTTCGATCAGGTATCCCTCGTACATCAGGTAGAGCCCGCGAGGCGCCGGCCGGTCGAGCAGCGGGTCGAATCCCTGACCGGACAGCTCGGCGATGCAGTCGAGCAGGGCGCGGCCGGCGGCCGGTGAGATCAAGTCGTTGGCGGTCAGCATCGCCAGGTGCGCCTGATCGACGCGCGCCATCAGGGCCAGCTCGCCCGCGATCTCGGCCGGGGACGGCTCGCCGTACACGAGCTTCCGGGTGCGCGGGGAGAGCTCGTCGACCAGCCGGCCGGTGCCGCTCATCGTCGTGCCCGGACCCCGGTCGCCGACCGGCTCACCGGGCCGCCTGGGCGACGTCCAGGCGGCCGGCCATCACCTCGGCGTAGCTGCGCCGGCCCCAGTCGAAGGCCGTCCAGGAGCCTTCGGGCCGGCTGGGGTCCTGCACCTGCACCGGCTCGGCCGGCAGCGACGAGTCCAGATGGCCGGCGTTGCGCAGCCAGCCGTCGTCGTACACCGTGTCCTGATAGCGATAACCCTCATCGGGCAGCATCACCACGGTGAGCGCGCTCGGATTCGCCGCGGCCCACCACCGGGCGGCGAGGTAGGCCGCCCCGCCGGACGGTCCCATGAACAGCGCGTGTTGCTGGTGCAGTTGCCGGGTCGCGGCGTAGGCGGCCGACGCCGAGCACCAGTGCACCTGGTCGAAGATCCGATGATCCAGGTTCGCCGGCATCAGGCTCATGCCCAGCCCGCGCAGCTCGCGGTGGCCGTCGGCATGACCGAACAGCACGCTGTGGTGGGTGTCGACACCGATCGCCCGGCACTCGGGCAGCACGGTGCGCAGGTTGCCGACCGTTCCGCACATCGAGCCTCCCGAGCCCACCGGCCCGACCACGCAATCGACCTGCCCGAGACACTCGAGGAGCAACTCGGCCACCATGGCATAGGACCGCGGGTTGTCGGGATTGGAGTACTGCTCCGGGCAGAAGGTCGATTCATGCTCGGCCTTGACCTCAGCCAGCCTTGCCAGCCGGGCGGCCTGATAGCCACCTGGCACGGCGCCCGCGGCGGCCGGCACCCGGTCCACCACCGCGCCGAGGTCCACCAGCCGCCGGTACAGCCGCTCGTCGATCACCGGGTCGCTCACCAGCACCACCCGGCGATTCATGTGCACCCCCTGCATCGCCAGGGCCAGCCCGAAGGTCCCCGACGTGGTTTCGACGATCACCGTGTCCGGACCCAGCACCCCCTGCTCCTCGGCACGCCGCAGGATGAACCGGGCCGGGATCATCTTCATGAGGGTGAAGCAGGCTGCGTAGAGGTTGGGAGCCAGCCTGATCAACCGAGGGATCTGGTAGGTCTCGGTAGCCTCGGAGAACGCGGTCTGGAGGCTCATCCGGTCAGTACCTCCATGTTGTCCAGGGTCGTCAGGGCTGCCCCCTCCAGGACCGCCGGGCCGGTCAGCGCGGCCGATACCCCGATCAGTCCGAGGATCGCGATGCCGGTGGACGAGGCGCTCGCCCGGAGTTCGGCGGCGCACCGGCGCACCCGCTTCTCGGCCTCCGGCAGCTGCGCGTCGAAGATCAACCCGGCGACGGTGCCGCTGTGGGCCACCTGGATGCCACAGCCACCATGGCGCAGGCAGGCCTCCAGCAGGAGATCCAGATGGGGCTTGGGCAGGTAGCGCTCGTTGATGCGCGCGCTCGCGGTAGCCACCCGTCCCAGCAGCGCGGTGTCCGACAGCGCCACCGCGCGGCGCAGCGCCGCTCGCAGCACCCCGAAGCTGGCCACCTCGGCATCGTCGTAGTCGGCCGGTTGCAGCCGGAGGGTGTCGACCCGGGCAGCGGGCTCGGTGTCGCAGCTGATCACGAACATCGGCGGCAGGCGGTAGCCGAAGGTCTCGAGCACCACACCGTCACGATGGCCGAACAGCACCACCCGATCATCGATCATGATCGAATCCGAGGCGCACTCGGCCATCACGGCGAGCTGGGCCACTTCGCCCCTGGTCAGCTCGATGCCGTGGAAATCGGCCACCGCGCGGATCGTGGCGGTGACATCGCTGGTCGAGGAGCCCATTCCGATCCCGCGAGGCACGTCGCTGACGATCTCGACCAGGCCACCCTTGGCCGGGGCCGGATGCGTGGTGAACCGCCGCAGCGCCAGCATCGCAGCCCGCCTGACCTTGGTCAGCTCGGGCGGGCCGAGGATTCCGCCGTGGCTGTAGCTCGGATGGAACACCGCTCGGGTTCCCCGGCTGGGTTGCGGCAGCGTCACCAGCGCACGGCGGAGCTGGCCTCCGGAGTCGTAGAACATGCCCTGGAGCAACTCGCCGTGATGGGCAGGCGCGTACCCGACGCCGACCTCCATGCTCGCCGAGCGGTACGGGCGGTCATCGACCGGGGACAGTTCCTGAACGGATACCAATATCCACCACCTCTCGCAGCAGCTGTCACGCCCTGGTTCAGCTGGCCGGGTCTGCTGGCTTGGTGACTCGGAAGATCAGGCTCTCGTGCTCGTGGACGTAGTCGCGATAACCGGCGTGCGGCGGCTCCCACCAGCTGGCGACCTCGACCGAGTCGGCTCTCATGCCGACCGAGTCGAGCAGCTTCGTCAGGTCGTCCTGGTCATAGAAGCGGCAGTAGAAGTCGAAGTGGTCGATGTACTCCTTCGGCGCGATCTCGCGAATGTTCGGATCCGACACCTGACAGTCGTTCATCGTCCACATGTTGGCGATCAGGCTGCCGCCCGGCGACAGGATCCGGTCGAACTCGCGAAGCGCGTCCTCGGGATTGGTGAGATGGCCCAGCAGGTCCCAGCAGAAGATGCCGTCGAGGGAGCCGTCCAGGAAACCGGTGTCGAAGGCGTCGACCGTCACGAACACCACCTTGTCGCCGACCCCGGCCTTGGTGGTCACCGTACGGGCGATCGCCATGGCGTTGGCCGAGGTGTCACCGGCCAGCAGGATCGGAGCTCCGGCCGCGAGCGGGGGCAGGTTGCGCCCGTCCCCGCAGGGCAGGTCGAGAATGACCTTCGCCGAGTTCTGCTGGAAGACAGCCGCGGCCGTCTCCGCATAGGGAACCGGTGGATCGCCCCAGAGGTTGGGTTGGCCATTCAACCGGGAGGGCTCGTAGGCGCCATTCCAGAGTGGGATCGCCGCAGCGTCCCGGGACAGCGACTCGGTACTCACAAAAACCTCCATGTGCGTGGCGTAACTGGATCGGGCGCGACCTGCGGATATCGCAGGCTGCACGCGGAATTGAGCGGTAGGGCGATACCCACTGGCCTGCGACGGTCAGCCGGTCGAACGCGGTCCGGGCAGCGCAGCTCATGCGGTCGGCCGAAGCCCTGAGCGACAGGCCGGCCCAGCGCTGCAGTCATAAAGTAGGTCTCCGGCTTCACCAAGTCGGCGCCTCCTCCGCAGCCCAGTGCAGATCTAGAAATAGTCACGGGGGGAGGTTCCGGGGGAAGGCTACAAGGGCGAGCCGTGGGTCCGCAATGGCCAATACCATACGGAGCCGGAGCGCTTTTGCATAGCACAAATCGGACGCGTGGGGGCCTGAAGTAGCGGATCTTCTCCGTAGTCCGCCTTTCTCGAAACGCGGACAAATTGATGTCGCGATCTCGTGACAGACCCGAGTTCGACCGTTTACGCTCACCACGCAACTCCTGTTGCTGTGTGCAGTCGGCGGCCAGAGTTCGTGGGTAGATTGCGTCGCTCGGTAAACGAGTAAGCCCGAGCACCCATCCTTTCCTCCGTATGCACCGGCCTCGACCGAACTGGCGCAGACCTGCCCAGACATAGCACCGTCGGCGCTCGTCAGATTGGAAGACACACATGCCCTACCCGGCCAGCACTCCGACACTGACGCCGCCCGCATCGACGACCCGCGGCACCGAATCGAAGGTGAGCCGATGACCGAGTCCTCCAACGATGTGACCGTCATCGTGATCCCCCAGCCGACGGTCAACGGGCCACTGCACATCGGCCACCTTTCCGGTCCCTACCTCGCTGCCGACATCGCCTCGCGGGCTGCGCGAGGACGCGGTGAGCGGGTGTTCACCCTGGCCGGTGTGGACGTGCACCCGAACTACGTCCTTGCCAAGGCCGAAAAGCTGGGCGTGGACGTGCACGAGATGGTCGCCGACTACCGCTCGCAGATCATGACCGCCTTCGAGCTGGGACGAATCGGCCACGATGTCTTCATCGATCCGGAGCAGCCGGCATTCGAGCGGGCCGTCACCGGCATGCTGAACGAGATGGTGGGCAACGGCAGCATCGAGATGCGGGAGACGGTCCTGCACCAGTGCTCCGACTGCGGCCGGACGCTGCATCATGCCTACGTCGTGGGCAAGTGCCCGGTCTGCGGCAGCGGGGCCAACGGGCTTGCGTGCGAGCCGTGCGGCGGCTTCACCTCGGCCGGCACCCTGGTGCATCCCAGCTGCGCATGCTGCGGCGGCGACCCGAAGCCTGTGGTGACCACCCTTCCGGTCCTGCGCCTGGAGAACTACCGCGATCAGCTGGTTGCCGAGTGGACGCGGGCGGAGCTGCCTGACCGGGTTCGTTCGGTGATCGGCCACTATCTCAAGGCCCCGCTGCCCGATTATCCGGTTGCCTACCCCACGAACTGGGGCATAGAGGGAACCGGCCCGCTGTCGGGCATGCGGATCGACTTCGCGTTCGAGCTCGGCCTGAGCTACCTGTACGGCCCGGCGCATGCGGTGGATCCGGCAGCCGATGGGCTGGCCGAGTGGGTGAGCGCGTGGCAGCGGGGATTCAACGGCATCTGGCACTTCAACGGGATCGACAATGCCTTCTACTTCGGCATCCTGTACCCGGCTGTGTTCGCCGCGGCCGGCGTGTCGGAGCCGAAGATGCGTGGCGCCACCGTCAACGAGCTGTTCCTGCTGGAAGGCCTGAAGTTCTCCACGAGCCGCAACCACGCGCTGTGGGTCAACGAGTACATGGCCTCGGAGGATCCGGAAATGGTACGGCTGTTCCTCTCCTGGCACCGGCCCGACCGCTACGAGTCCAACTTCACCCAGGAGGCGTTCCGAGCCTTCGGTGAGTACGTCCGGCCGCTGTTGGAGGGCAAGCCCACCGGCGCCGGCCTGCCCCCCGCTCTGGCCCGCGGTGAGCTGGAACGGGCAGATCGGGCTTTGCAGCTGACCGGCTTCGACCCGGCGCTGTCGCTGCGTTGCCTGCTCGGAGCCTTGAGCAACGGACATGGCCTCGACTCGGTGGCGATGGCCGCGCTGACCGGACGTCCCGGCCTCAGCAGCTGACATCCCGGCTTAGGCCAGCCTGGGATCTTGCGAGACGGCGGAGAACCTCCGCCGTCCTCAGCTGCCCGCGGGTGACTGCGAATAAGATCTAGCGACAATTCATTTCAAAAGCCTGTAGCAACCATCCGTGATGGCTTTGCTGCCCTCAGTGACTGCAATCTTCTGGTCGTGTCACATACTGCCCCTATTAGGATTGCTGATTCCAGCCGAATCGGGACGGAAGGGACGGCAACGGGCGCCGCGGCTGCTCGCCGCGGCGCCCGTAAGGGGACCGCCCTCGCTCTCGGGCTCGCTGTTGAACCCCAGAGCGTGGCCGGTTACCGTTCGCGCCTGATCAGGTCAGGTTCACTATCTTGTGCATGCCCATGCGGGCGTGCGATACGCCGGTCTCGGCCCCGGGAATCAGGCAGAGCAGGGCATTCAGGCCCGTGGGCAGGTCGAGCTGCAGCACCGCGAACCGCCCGGGCGACATGGCCTGCAGGCCGCGCTGGGTGCTCGTCCAGGCAGCCGGAATGCGCGGCAGGCCGTTGTTGATCCGGTTGTAGTAGTCGTCGAGGTAGGCATCCGTGGTGCCCTCCTTGACCGTCACCCAGACCGCCTCGTGGAGTTCCTCGGAGTCGTTGTAGATCAGCGTGGCGCCGTTGGCGTCGAAGGTGTTCGGCGCGTTGAACATGGGCATGCCGTCACCCATGTGCGAGCTCATCCCGATGGTCGAGCTGAACTCCGGCATGCCTTCCCACTTCGCCTTTCCATGCGCCGTCAGCTTGTGCACGGCCGGCGGCGGTGATCCGAGCGGGCCGATCTCGTTCTGGTCGAAGAAGTAGTAGGTACCAGCTTCCAGGGGCACGGTGACCGACAACGGCGCATAGGGGGTGGTCACCACGCCGCCGATCAAGGTGGCGTGGGCAAGGAGGTTGCGGTGCCCCTCGGCCCGCTGTGCCGGGAGGCTGGACCCACCGAGCTGGAAGTCGGTGATCACCTGGTCCAGGGTGAACCCCGGCTTCACCGAAAGGCCCTGGAAGGCGTGGTAGCTGTCCTCGGGACTTCCGACCCGGAAGGTCACGAAGCCCGCATGCACCGCATCCGGCAGGTCGAATCCGGCACTGGTCATCGTGACGTCGATAACCGGCGCCTTCTTACCCCACGACGCCGGAACGACTACTTTGCCGTGCTCGGCGCCAACGACGGTTGACGCGGCAGCAGGGGCGGCGAACGTGAGTGCCCCGGCGGCGACCAACGAAGCGGCTAATCGAAAAGATCGTTTGCCGGCTATGGACATGGACATCTTCCTCTCAGGGAGTTGTACGGCCGCACGGCCGACATGCCATGGAGATATTGACGGTCGAAACAGCTGGGCCCGTACTCCCCGGGCGGCCAGAGTTTGGGCGTCCTACGTTCAGATGTGGACGGCACATCAAATTGAGCAGTCAACAAGTGACCACCAGCAAATTAGGCCCCGTTCCTAACGCCAGCCGACTGATTAGTCGGCACCGGATGCTAAGACGGAGTTAGAAGTATTGTCAATACCTCTACATAACACGCTGAATTATTGTCGCCCGCGACGGCTCCGCCGGCACATTTCGGCCATGAGCAGCCGGTCACCCAGCAGTCACCTAGCGGAACTGCGCCGGCCAATCGGCCGGGACGCTGGCCAGGAAGTCGGCGGCTGCCTTCCTCGAGACGACCAGGCACCAGGCATCCAGCACCAGTTCAGCCATCTCGACGGGATCGAGCTCGCTGGTGCGCGCCACCACCCACTGATACCTCTCATCCGATTTGCGTGGCATCAGGAACTTGGTGGGCTCGGCGGCGATCAAGGCAGAGCGCTGCTCCCGTGGGTAGCCGAAACCCATCCTCGACTCGTCCGGAGACAGCGAGACGTACACGATCCGGCCGATCCGGAACTTGATGTGGTCGCGTACCAGGCCTTCGGTGGTGCGCGGCAGGCTCATCGCCACCCGGCGGACCTGCTCTGCGGTTACCGCCATGATCGACCTTCCTCCGCGTGGCCGTTGCGGGAACGGTAGCAACCCGACACTCTGCCCGGAACGCCCACCGCCATCGCCGATCTGCTGCTCTCCGGCTGGATCTCGTCGAAAGACACGATATTTCCTCCGCTATTGACGGCTCTCACCGCGCCTTGCGACCATGTGCCACCACCTAGGAGATTTTCGCCGCCGATGCCGTACTCCCCGTCCTGAGCAGCCGGCCAGCCGGCGCGCGGCGGGCCGGCGCAGGTGGCTCGAGCCGATCGGATGACCGCCATCAAGGCAGCTGATTCCACCGACCAGGCCGGCGTCTGGATCACCCTGCGCGAGTCCTCGGTACCGGTCCGGGCGATCCTGGCCGGGGTTCTGGTGAACCAGCTGGGTGGCTTCCTCCAGATCTTCCTGGTGCTGTTCCTCACCGAGCGGGGATTCAGCGCGGTCCAGGCCGGGCTCGCGCTGGGCTGTTACGGCGCCGGGTCCTTCGCCGGCGTCCTGGTGGGCGGCGCCTTCTCCGACCGGCTGGGCCCGCGGTCGGCCGCGTTCGCCTCGATGGCAGGCTTCGCGGGGTTGCTCATCGCGGTGCTCTACCTGCGCGACTTCCCCCTGCTGCTCACCGCTATCACCCTTGCCGGCCTGGTCGGGCGCTTCTACCGTCCGGCAGCCGCGGCGCTGCTGTCGGAGCTGACTCCCCAGCACCGGCAGGTGATGATCTTCGCGGTGTACCGGCTGGCCATCAACCTCGGCACCACCGCCGCGCCGCTGCTGGGAACGCTGCTCATCTCGGTCTCCTACGAGTTGCTGTTCTGGGTGGACGCGATCACTGCTCTGACCTACGGGGTGATCGCGCTGCTGACCCTGCCGAAACAGGCGAAACGGCCAGCGCGGCCCGATGCCGCCGGCCGGCGCGCCGGGGGTTACCGGGCGGTGCTGGTCGATCGGCGCTACGTGCTGTTCCTGCTGGCCACCTTCGTCCAGTGCTGCGTCTACATCCAGTACGTCAGCACCCTGCCGCTGGCGATGAAGGCCGCCGGACTGGCGATGCTCTGGTACAGCGTGGCCATCTCGCTGAACGGGTTCATCGTGATCACGTCCGAGCTGCTGGTCACCAAGATCACCCAGCGACTGCCGATCAAGCTGATCGTCGTGGTGGGCTTCGCGCTGCTGGCGCTCGGCCAGCTGATGTATGCGCTGCCATGGGGCGTCGGGGTCTTCCTGGTCGGCACCATGATCTGGACGATTGCTGAAATCGCCGCGGGGCCGACCATGTTCTCCTATCCTGGCCGGGTGGCGCCCGATGCGCTGCGTGGGCGCTACATCGCCTCGCAGCAGACGATGTTCAATCTCGGCGCCGCGGTAGGTCCAGTGGTGGGCGTCGCGGTCTTCCGAGCGGTCGGCGCGCAGCTCTGGCTCTGGTGTGCGTTGGCGACCATGCTCGGCCTGGGACTCGCGCTGCTCGGAATGCAAGAGCCCGACACTGCCCTCGCCCGGCGCGCGGCAGCTGCCACGCCGGTGGAACTGACCAAGGATCCGGCATGAGCGCCACGTCGCTCACCGATGCCTACCTGGCCGGCTTCGCCGCCAGCGGCGTGCGAGCTGGGCAGATCCTCGACGGCGTGCGGGCCAGCACCGTCGACACCTGTTATATGGGCCGCTCGCTGAGCCGGCCGGCCTTTCTCGACCAGGCGACCCTCAGCACGCTGAGCAGCGATCTCGAACAGCTGCACCTGGCCCTGACCGGGCTGCCCGACCGGCTGTTCGGCGGCGACATGGCCGCCTTCGCCCGCGCGGTCGGAGCGACCGACGCCCAAGCCGACATCATCCTGCGCGGGCGCGGCAGCACCCCTTCGCGGATGGGCCGAGCCGACTTCTACCGCGACGGTTTGGGGTTCCGGCTGCTGGAGATCAACTGGGGCGCGGCGCTGGGCGGCCTGGACGGCGCGGTGCTGAACCGGGAGATGATGCAGCAGCCGTTCGTCGGCGACTTCGTGCGAGAGCACCGGCTCGGCTACGTCGATCCGATGGTCGAGCTGGTGCACACGCTGTTCGCCGAGTGCGACTTGGCGCCCGGCAGCACACCGGTGATCGCGTTGACGGACTGGCCGGAGAGTTTCAAGACCCTGGAGCCGCGGTTGCACAAGAGCGCCCAGGCCTACGCCTTGTACGGTATCGACGCCCGCCCCTGCCACGTCGGGCAACTGCGCTATGCCGATGGCCGGGTCTGGCTCGATGATGTCGCAGTCGACGTGGTGTACCGGCTGTTCCTGATGGAAGATCTGCTGGACGAGGCAGGCCCGGCTCTGATCGAACCGGTGCTGCGGGCCGCCGAGCGGGGCGAGGTCGCGATCTTCTCCCCCATGGACGCCGACCTCTACGGCAGCAAGGGCGCGCTGGCGCTGCTGTCCGACGAGGCCAACCGGCCGCTGTACCAGCCTGACGTGCTGGCCATCCTGGACCGGATCCTGCCCTGGACGCGGATGGCGCGCTCCGGTCCGGTGACGGTGTCCGGCGCCACCGTCGACCTCACCGACTACGCGCTGGCCGAGCAGAACGAGCTGATCATCAAGCCGACCCTGCTACACGGCGGTATGGGGATCGTCGCCGGCTGGCTGGCCGAGCCGGCTGAGTGGCGGGCCTGCCTGGCGGCGGCGATGGACCAGCCCTACGTGGTGCAGCGGCGGATCCACCCGGTCCCCGAGAGGTTCCCCACCGACACCGGAACCGAGGACTGGACCCTGACCTGGGGCGCCTTCATGGCCTACCGGGGCTATGGCGGAATGTTCGTACGCGGCAGCCGCGATCTCGACGGCACGGTGAACATGTCCAGCGGCGCCACCGGAACGTGCTGCTTCACCGAGCTGGCGGCTGCTGATCCTTCACCGGTGCGCGGTTAGCGGTTGCCGGCCTGGTCGACGCTGACGACGTACCGGAACACCGCGCTGCGCTGCCAGCCTGCGAGCCTGGAATCATCGCTCGCCCCGATCACGGTCAGGAAGTGGGCGCCGGCCATCGAGGCCGGCACCGAGAGCCGGTAGCGGAAGACACCGTCCTGGTCGGCCCGGCCGCCGGGGAGCGTCGTCGCGGCGGCGGAGCCGCGGAGCAGGATCAGCTCGCCCGGGTCGAATCCGGTCACTACGACCGTGGTGCTGGAGCCGGGTCGCAGCCGCGCCGGGGTGTCCACCGGCCGGCCGTGGTCGTCCACCACGCGTGCCTGGACGATCTGGCTGACCGGGTGCAGCGTCGGGAACAGCCGGCCCGGGGACAACCAGAGGGACGCGGGCACCGACAGGGACAACGCACCCAGCGCGCCTACCGCAATGACAGCTTTGCGAAGCGAGCGGGCTGATTCTCCCGGCATAAGGCAGGTCCTCACTGTGAGCGTCGGATGCCCTATCGGCTGCTCGGCCGTGCGCTGAACACCCACGCCGATGTTTTCTGGGGTCCGGCAGCAGGCGCTCGCTCCGGCCGCCGGCTCACCGGCCGGAGCCGGCCTGCCAGTCGGGGTGGACGTACAGGGTGCGGGTGGTGCTGCGCGCCGGCTGGGTCCCGTCATTGCGGTACAGGACATGCGATCCGCCGCCAGCCGTCCGCGCCTCCACCAGCGCGCTTCTGGCCTGGGCGAGCAGCGTCTCGCTCTGGGCGGCATCGTCACCGGGATCGCCGGCCAGCACCGCCATGCCCAGATTGGCCGACATCGAGAACTGCCGCCCGCCGATCGTCTCGGGGGCGGCCAGCGCCTCCTCCAGCCGTCGGGCCACGGCCTTGACCTGCTCGGGGCCGACCTCCTCGGTGATGATCACGAACTGGTTCTCGCCCACCCTGCTGATCACGTCCGTGCCCCGCAGCGTGGTGCGCAACCGCTGGGCGAGCGCCACCTGCAGGTCATCGGCCAGGCCGCTGGACGGGTCCTGGCCGGCGGTGAACTCGTCCCAGCCGTCGAGTTCGGCGAGCAGGACGGCGCAGCCGGTGCCGATCCGGTGCGCGCGCTGCACCGTCTCGACCAGACCCTGATCGAGCGCGGCCGGGTTGAGCATCCCGGTCAGCGGGTCCAATCGGGCCGCGAGCTCGACATCGTGGTCAGCGCGCTGGCTCAGGTCCTCGACCTGGCCCAGGGCGAACAGCGGCCGGTCGTCGTCGTCGAACAGCGGGGTGGCGGTCACCCGCACCCAGCAGATGCTGCCGTCCGAGCGCACGAACCGCTTCTCGGTCCGGAACGGCGTGCGCCGGCCCGCCAGCGCCCGCCGCATCGCCGAGGCGGTCGGCCCGCGGTCCTCGGGATGGGTGAGCTCCTCGAACGGGCGGGCAAGCAACTGCTCGCGGGTGTAGCCGGTGAGCCGGCACAGCGCATCGTTGACCCGCAGGTATCGGCCGGCATCGGACGGGCCGAGGCTGATCATCGCCATTCCGACCACGCCCTCCTCGAAGGCGATTCGCAGCGCCTGATCGGAGATCCGGAGCTGGTCCAAGCGCTGGCTCAGCAGGTCCTGCTGAGCGCTCAGCCGCGCCGTCAGTTCAGCGGTGTCCAGCAATGCCGCGGCATGGGCCAGCACCAGCCGCAGGCTGGTGTCGCCGAGCCGACCGGCGCCGGCCGCGGACCCGCGCTCGAGCATCAGCCAACCCAGCCGCTGACCGGCAGGGCCGATGATCGGATGTGCCTCCGGCTCCCCCGGTCCGGCCTGCTCCCGCCGTCGCCACCGCCCGCGCACCGGCGCTGCCGGCTCGTCGGGGTCGGCGACCAGCGCCGCGGCGTTGCGCCCGGCCAGCGCGAGGGTGTCCATGCCACCGTCGCCGGCCAGCCCGCGCACCGCGACGGCTGAGGCCCCCAGCAGGGCTAAGGCATCCTCAGCCAGCTCGCTGAGCCCGGCTGGAACCTCGGTCATGGGGTACGCCTTCTCCGATGTCGAGGACATCAGTCAGATCAATGCGCGAGATCAGGACACAATTACAATACGCATCGTCTTAGGAGAAAGCGGACAGTCGGGGAATTTGTCTACACGCGTCAGCGGTGTGGCACGCCCAGCGGGCCGGGCCATCGGCCGTGCTCGGCCTCCCCGCCGGGCAGGGGCTGCAGCACGTTGCCGGCAGAGGGCTCGGTGCCCGGCTGCCTGGTCAGCGAGGCCAGGTGCAGCAGCGGCGTCACCAGCGCGTCATAGACCTTGGGCAACAGCCGGAACCCCGCGACGATCAGCGGATTCGCCGGGCCCACCGACACCCTGGCCCGGCGCCGGTCCACGCAGCTCAGGATCGCTCGGGCGACCTTCTCCGGTGAGTCCACCGGCGCCGGCGGCCGTGCCGAGCGGCCGGTGACATTGGCCGCCTGGGAGTAGATCGGGGTGTTGACGCCACCCGGCGACACCGAGCTGACCAGGATCTCCCGCTCGTCCCGGGTCTCCAGCTGCAGCACCCGAAGCAGCCCGGCCTGGCCCCACTTGGCCACCACGTAGGCGCCCATCTCCGGGGCGGCGATCGCGCCGAGCAGCGAATTCACCACCACCAGATGACCGCGGCGCTGGGACCGGAACACCCCCAGCGTCGCGCGGGCCACGAAGAAGGTGCCCTGGATCGCGGTGTCCACCACCGCGGTGAAGATCTCCGGAGGCAGCTCCTCGATGGCGCCGTAGGCCATCACGGTGGCCGAGTGCACCACCACGTCCACCCGGCCGTGCGCCGCGACGGCGGTGTCGATCAGGTTCTGCGCCGACCGCTCCTCCGCGACGTCGGTGACGACCACCAACGCGCCGCCGGCGCCCTCTGCCAGGCATTGCGCGGCAACCGCCGCGAGCCGGTCGGCGCTGCGCGAGGCGAGCACCAGCCGCGCGCCGCGCGCCGCGAACGCCCGTGCGGTGGACAGGCCGATCCCGCTGGAGGCGCCGGTCACCACCACGACGGGCGGCTGGGCATCGCCGGTCACCGCTCGGGCATCGGCGCTCACGGCTGCAGCACCACCTTGATGCACCCGTCGTCCTTGTTGCGGAACATCTCATAACCGGAAGGCGCCTCGGCCAGCGGCAGCCGATGGGTGACCAGGTCGAGCACCCCGAGCGGATCGGCCGGGTCCATGGCCGCGGCCAGCGCCTGGTCGCTCCACATGCGCACGTTGGCCTGGCCCATCCGCAGCTGGACCTGCCGGTCGAACATCTCCATCATCGGCATCGGGTCGATCTCGCCGCCGTAGACACCGCTGACCGACACGGTGCCGCCACGGCGGACGCCCTTGACCGCGGCATGCAGGGCATCCATCCGGTCCACCGCGAACTTGTCGGTGATCCGCTGGGCGATGGCGTCGGGCAGCAACCCGGTCGCCTTCTGGGCCAGGGCGACCGGCCGGTTGCCGTGCGCCTCCATGCCCACCGCGTCGATGACCGCGTCCGGGCCCCTGCCGTCGACCAGCTCGATCAGGCTGGCAGCGACGTCGCCCACCGCCTGGAAGTCCAGCGGCTCGGCGCCGTAGCGGGCGGCCAGCGCCAGCCGCTCGGGAACCGTGTCGACGCCGATCACCCGTTCGGCCCCGAGGTGCTTGGCGATCCGGACGGCGAACTGGCCGACCGGTCCGAGGCCCAGCACGGCCACCGAGCTGCCGGGTTGCACGTCGGCGTACGCGACCGCCTGCCAGGCGGTGGGCAGGATGTCGGACAGGAACAGGAACTGCTCGTCCGGAGTGCCGTGCGGAACCTTGATCGGGCCGAAGTGCGCCTGCGGGACCCGCAGGTACTCGGCCTGGCCGCCGGGCACCGAGCCGTAGAGCGAGGTGTAGCCGAACAGCGCCGCGCCCTTGCCCTCCGATCTCACCTGGGTCGTCTCGCACTGGGAGTACAGGCCCCGCGAGCACATCCAGCAGAAGCCACAGGAGATGTTGAACGGCACCACGACCCGGTCACCCGGCTGCAGGTTGCTGACGTCGGAGCCCACCTCCTCGACGATGCCCATCGCCTCGTGCCCGAGCACGTCACCCGCCTTGAGGTAGGGGCCCAGCACGCCGTAGAGATGCAGGTCCGAGCCGCAGATCGCGGTAGAGGTCACCCGCACGATCGCATCGGTCGGCTCCAGGATCCGCGGATCCGGCACGTCGACGACTTCGACGTTGAGATTTCCTTGCCAGGTAAGAGCTTTCATGATCTTCGCCCGCTCCTCGGTGGGTCTGCGCGGCAAGCGCCGCGAGGGATTCCTGGCGGCGCGCTGCCCGCGCGGCCAGAGGTCACCGGGGCGCTGAGCGGCCGAACTGGGCTCTGCAGTCGGCGGCCGGCGAGTGGCGCCCGGTGCTCGCTGCTGTTCAGCGGGGATGCAAGCCAGTTAATCACGCTGACACGCGGTACGGTCGAGCTGAGGCTGAGCGAGCATCGACCGGCGGACGAGGGAGGAGCGCAGTGAAGTTGCGGCACATGCAGCCGATGCAGGCAACGAGCCAGGCTCAACGCGCCGGCGGCGCCCGTTCCGACGATGCCCCCGACGCGGTGGTGATCGGCGCCGGTCACAACGGGCTGGTGGCGGCCAACCTGCTCGCCGACCAGGGCTGGGACGTGGTCGTCTGCGAGGCGACTCCGCAGCTGGGCGGCGCGGTCCGATCGGCCGAGGTCACCAGCCCGGGCTACCTCTCGGATCTCTTCAGCGCGTTCTACCCGCTGTCGGCGGCCTCGCCGGTGCTGCGCGCGCTGGAGCTGGACCGGTACGGCCTGCACTGGACGCACTCACCCAGCGTGCTGGCACACGTCTTTCCCGATGACCGGTGCGCGGTGCTCTCCCGTGACCTGGACCAGACCGCAGCCTCGGTCGAGGAGTTCGCAGCCGGTGACGGCGCGGCCTGGCGGGCCATGGCCGAGCAGTGGGAGAGCATCCGACAACCGCTGATCGACGCCCTGTTCACCCCGCTGCCCGCGCTCGGCCCGGCCCTGCGGCTGCTGGGCGGCCTGGGCGGCGCGGGCGCCCTGCGGATGGCGAGGATGGCGCTGCTGCCGGTCCGCCGGCTCGGCGAGGAACGGTTCAACGGAGCGGGCGCGCCGATCCTGCTGGCCGGCAACGCCCTGCACGCCGACCTGCCGCCCGAAGGCGCCGGCAGCGCCATCTACGGCTGGCTGCTGGCGATGCTGGGGCAGAGCTACGGCTTCCCGGTTCCGGTCGGGGGCGCCGGCATGCTGACCCAGTCCCTGGCGAACCGGCTCGCCGCCGGCGGCGGGACGCTGCGGCTGTCCAGCCCGGTCGAGTCGATCGAGATCTCCGACGGCGCCGCGGTGGCCGTCCGGCTGGCCTCCGGCGAGCGGATCCGGGCCCGGCGCGCGGTGCTGGCCGACGTGACCGCTCCGGCGCTGTACCGGGATCTGGTGGGTGAGGCGAACCTGCCGGCCGGCTTCGTCGCCGACCTGGACAACTTCCAGTGGGACAGCCCGACCTTGAAGATCGATTGGGCGGTGCGGTCCAAGGTGCCCTGGACGGCGGCCGGCGCCCGGGGCGCCGGAACCGTCCATCTGGGGGTCGACCTGGACGGGCTGACCCGGTACGCGGCGGACCTGGCCACCCGGCAGATCCCGCGGCAGCCCTTCCTGCTGTTCGGCCAGATGACCACCGCAGACCCCAGCCGCTCCCCGGCGGGCACCGAGTCGGCCTGGGCCTACACGCACCTGCCGCCGGGCGTCGAGTTCAGCGACGAGGCCATCGCCGAGCACGTCGACCGGGTCGAGGCCACTGTCGAGCGGCACGCGCCCGGCTTCGCCGACCTGGTGGCAGGCCGCTACGTCCAGTCCCCGCTCAGGCTGGAGCAGGAGAATCCCTCGCTGGTGCACGGCGCGGTGAACGGCGGCACGGCGCAGCTGCACCAGCAGCTGGTGTTCCGGCCGGTACCGGGCTTCGGCGGTGCGAGCACCCCGATCGACCGGCTGTTCCTCAGCGGCTCGTCGGCCCACCCCGGCGGTGGCGTGCACGGCGCGCCCGGCTCCAACGCCGCCCGGGCCGCGCTGGCCCGCAACGGCCTGCTCGGCGGCGGACGGCGCAAGGCATCGGAGCTGGTGATGGGCCGGCTGTATCGCGGATCCGCCGGCGAGCGGCACGCTGTGGACGGCGGATCCTCCGGCGAGCGGCACGCTGTGGACGGCGGATCCGCCGGCGAGTCGCGAGCCCTGGCCGGCGAGCCAGGATCGCTGAGCTAGGTGCGTTCCGGCCCGGTCAGGCTGACCGTGTCTCCCCGGTCGACGAATCGCACCAGGTCAGCCAGCCCGCGCCGTTCTACCTCGGCACGGAAATCCGACAGCGGTGACTTGAACAACCCGTAGTCGTCGTAGTGCACCGGGATCGCCAACCGTGGCTTGAGCAGTTCCAGCAGGTCCGCGCCCTGGACGGCGTCCATGGTGACCATCAGCCCGCCCGGAAGCCGGGTGCCGCCCAGATGCAGCACCGCGGCGTCGAGCGCCGGGTACCGCACCGGGATCTCGCGCAGGTCATCGACGAACAGGGTGTCGCCGGTCAGGTACATCCGCAGCTCGACCGGCCGGGAGATCGAGCCGAACTCCAGCAGGCTGCCCATCACCGGTGGCAGCACCCGACGCAGCAGCCCGGGGGCGTGCCGGCCCGGCATCGAGGTGATGCGCAGCCGGGTGTTGCCCTTGACCAGCTCGTGGCTGCCCCAGGTGCGCAGCCCGATGGCGCGGCTGAAACCCCGCAGCTGCAGCCGCTTGGAGGCGTGCGTGGTGGTGATGACCGGCAGCTGGTGATCCAGGCCGCGATGGGCCTGCCGGTCCCAGTGGTCACCATGCAGGTGTGACAGCACGATCAGGTCCAGCTCCGGCAGCTGCTCCGGAGTCAGGGCGGGCTCGGTGAGCCGCTTGGCGGTCAGGCCGTAGCCCAGGTACGCCCGCTGGCCCTGGTGCAGGAAGTTCGGATCGGTGAGCACGGTCAGCTCGCCGTAGCGGATCAGGGTGGTGGCGGTGCCGATGAACAGCAGCGAGCCGGTGTCCCCGGCGGCCGCGTCGAAGGGTGCTGGATGGGTCATCTACGCCTCGATCCGTACGCCCATGACGAGCGCGCTGAAGGCAGCTGCGGGTCCAACCGATCCGAACCTATCGGCTGTGCTGCTGGGCGTCCAGCAAGGCGCTGGCCCGGTTACGGTGGCCGCCGCGGCGAGATCGGCCGCGGCGGCCACCGGTCGCTTTGGCGGAGGCAACCCCTCTTCGGTATGGTCGAATTTCGGCTGGACAGCAGCCTTATCCATGCATTCAGCGAGGCACAGATGAACCAGCCCGAGCAGCAGCAGGACACACCCGGCACCCAGGCAGAGATGACCCCTCGCCCCGACTGCGGCGAGGAGAGCTACCGGGGTTCCGGTCGCCTCACCGGCAAGGCGGCCGTGATCACCGGCGGCGACAGCGGGATCGGCCGGGCGGCAGCCATCGCCTACGCCCGCGAAGGCGCCGACGTGCTCATCGCGTACCTCAGCGAGGACGACGACGCCAAGGACACCGCGCGCTATGTCGAGGAAGCCGGCCGCAAAGCCGTTCTGATGAAGGGCGACCTCTCCGACCCCCAGCACTGCCGCGACATCATCGCCAAGGCGGTGAGCGAGTTCGGCAGGATCGATGTGCTGGTCAGCAATGCCGCGTTCCAGATGACGCACGACACGCTCGAGGAGGTCCCGGACGACGAGTGGGACTACACCTTCGCCACCAACATCACCGCGATGTTCCACCTGTGCAAGGCCGCCGTGCCGCACATGAAGCCGGGCGCCAGCATCATCGGCAGCTCATCGGTCAACTCCGACATGCCGTCCCCCTCCCTGGCGCCGTACGCGGCGACCAAGGCAGCGATCGCCAACTTCTGCGCGAGCCTGGCCCAGATGTACGGCGAGCGCGGCATCCGGGTCAACAGCGTGGCCCCTGGGCCCGTCTGGACGCCGTTGATCCCGGCCACCATGCCTCCGGAGAAGGTCAGCGAGTTCGGCAGCCAGGTGCCCCTCGGCCGGGCTGGGCAGCCCGTCGAGCTGGCTCCGGTCTACGTCCTGCTGGCCTCGGACGAGGGCAGCTACATCTCCGGCGCCCGGATCGCGGTCACCGGCGGCAATCCGATCCTGTGACGCAGGCCTGGGCCACCTGGGTGTGTGGCCCAGGTTGGATTCAGCGGGCGGTGTAGCCGAACGGGTTGCGGGCGGCGGGGCAGAGCGCTTAGCGTCGGCAGTGCCGGGTGCTCAGCGCCTGTGCCTGGCTGAACCGTCAGCTGCCCGCCCGCTAGCCACGCATCCGTGGAGCCGAGGCACACACCATCGCCCGTAGCGCACGTCCGCGCTTGCGCGGTGCCCCACCGGGCCACCGCCGTACCGCTTTTCGACGAGGGGACCACGCCAGGTGAACATCGACAAGAACCAGATCGTCCAGCTGTTGCGAGAGCAGGGCCACCCGCAGGCCGACCAGGCCGAGCAGGAGCTGCCCGACCAGGTCGACACCGAGCAGCACGGCAACCTGCTGTCGAAGTTCGGCATCAACCCGCAGGACCTGCTGGGCAAGCTCGGCGGTGGCGGCGGTCTGGGAAACTTGCTCGGATAGCACTCGACCAAGAGGAGATCACGAGATGACCGATCCAGACCTGTCGGACATGCCTTCCACCGACGGCGTCCCGGCCACCGAGGCGCCGGTGGTGGCCGGTGCCGGTGAGACCTTCGACGACCTGGACAGCACGACCCCGCTGTCGGCCGACGGCGGGCCCACCCAGCCAGGCGGTCAGGACACGGACAGCTCCACCGACGAGGACGGGGGCGGCGGCTGATGTCCGCAGCTCAGGTGCCCGAGAACTTCTGGCTGCTGGCAGATCCGTCCCAAGAGGTGCTGATCGATGGCCGGCCGGCGTTCAGCCAGCTGGCGCCCGTGCCGCTGAGCCAGATCAGTGGCGATCCCATGTCGTCCGCAGAGCTGCGCCTGGCAGACGCCGACCTCCACTCGGAGCGTTAGCAGGCACGTCGCCCGGTTGAGCGAGAAAGCCGGGGTTTCCCAGTGTGACCGAAGGGCTGAGCCGTATGGCTCAGCCCTTTCGGCCGCCCTGGCTGGCTATGCCGTCCATGATGTGACGCTGCGCCAGGGCGAACAGCGCGATCAGCGGGACGGTGGCGATCAGGCTGGCGGCCATGATGATCTCCCAGTGCTGCTCGCCGCCGTTGCCGAAGGTGTCGATCACCGCCTTGAGGCCGCGGGGCAACGTGAACAGGTTGGGGTCCTGCAGGTAGATCAGCGGCCTGAGCAGGTCGGTCCAACTCGCCTGGATCTCGAAGACCAGCACCACGATCAGCGCCGGACGCGACAGCGGAAGGGCGATCCGCCAGAACAGGCCGAAGAAGCTGCACCCGTCGACCCGGGCCGCCTCGAAGTACTCCCGGGGCACGCCCAGGAAGAACTGGCGCAGCAGGAAGATGTAGAACGCCGACCCGAACAGGTTCTGCCCCCACAGCGGAACCTGGGTACCGGTGAGGCCGACGCGATGCCAGATCAGGTAGACCGGGATCATCGTCGCCGCGCCGGGCAACATCATGGTCGCGAGCACCAGCCCGAACAGCACGTTGCGCAGCGGGAACCGGAAGTAGGCGAAGCCGAACGCCACCAGGGCGCTGCTCAAGGTGACCGTGACGGCGGCGGTCAGGGCAACCACCACGCTGTTGCTGATCCACTGCAGGACCGGGGCGTAATTCCAGACGTCGGTGTAGTTGGCCCACCGCCACGTGTGCGGCAGCAGCGAGTTGTCGAAGACCTCGGTCCGGGGTTTCAACGACGCGCTGATCAGCCACACGAACGGGTACAGGAACAGCACGCTGGCGAACAGCAGCAGGGCCAGGTACGGCAGCCGGCGGAGGGTCAGCCGGCCGCGGGGCAGGGTGCGTGCTGACGGAGTGGCACGCTCTGCCGCCTCGGGCTCGAGGCCCGCGTTCTGCAGGGGTCGGATGGCGGGCATCTCAGCGCTCCCCCTCGTAGTACACGAAGCGTTTGCTCAACCGGACCTGCACGGCCGTGATCAGGATGATGATCCCGAACAGCAGCCAGGCCAACGCCGAGGCATACCCCATGTGCAGCACGCCGAAAGCCTGCTGGAACAAATAGATCACGTAGAACAGCGCGGCGTCGTTGGCATACGTGCTGTTCTGCTGGCCACCGAAGAACATGGTGTACGCCTGGTCGAACATCTGCAGCGAATGGATCGTCAGCACGATCATGGTGAAGAACAGCGCGCCGCTGATCATCGGCAGGGTGATCCGGCGGAACCTGGCGATGCTGCCGGCGCCGTCCAGTTGCGCTGCCTCGTAGAGGTCCTTGGGCACCTGTTGCAGCGCGGCAAGGTAGATCACGACGGTGCCGCCCAACCCCCACAGCATCGTCAGGGCCAGTCCGGGCTTGATCCAGGAGCTGTCGGTGGTCCAGCTCGGGCCGTGCACCCCGATCAGCGCCAGGCTGCGGTTGATCAGCCCCTTCTGGCCGTTGAGCAGCAGCAGGAACAGGGCGGCCGCGGCGACCGTCGGGGTCATCACCGGCAGGTAGAAGACGGTGCGGAAGAACCCGGCCGCCCGGCCCACCCGGTTGAGCACCATGGCCAGCGCGAGCGCCACCGCCATCGCCGCCGGCACGTACATCACCGCATAGATAAGGGTGTTCCGCAGCGCCAGGGCCACCTTCGGATCCTGCAACAGCTGTCGGTAGTTCTCGCCGCCGACGTAGTTCGGGGCGTTGATCTGGTCATAGTCGGTGAAGGACAGGTACAGGCTGATCACCATCGGCGCCGCGGTGAACACCACGAAGCCGATGATCCACGGGGACAGGAACCCGTACGCCGCTCGGATCTCCCCGCGATTGCGCCGGGGCTTGCCCGGCGGCCGGTCCGCCGCGGGCAGCGCCGGGCTCTCGGCCGGCCGGGCCGGAAACGTCCTGGTCATCCGGTCACCGCCGTCACTTGACCGCTGAATATGCCTTGGCCGCCTCGGACTGGGCCTGCTTCAGAGCCTGCTCCGGACCCTGCTGGCCGGCGAGCACCCGGTTCACGGCGTCGGTCCAGGCCGTCTTGATCTCGCTGCCGGCCTTGGAGGGGTTGATCGCGAAGGCGCTCTCGGTGGAGGCGTAGTAGTTGTTGATCGCCTGGTCGAAGCCTGGTCGGCCGCTCGGCTTGACGTACTTGTCATGGACCTGGTGGTCGGCCTCGGTGTTGGCCGTCCACAGCCCGGTGAAGATCGACTTGTTCTTCTCCACGGTCTTGGCACGCGCCGCGCCGGCCTGCAGCCAGGTGTCGGTGGCCGTCATGGCCTTCATCCACTGGACGGCGGCCTTGGTGTTCTTGGCCCCCTTGGGGATGGCCCACGCGCTGCCGTCGCAGAAGCTGGTGGGATTGCCCTGCCGATCGGTGAACTGCACCGACTGCAGATCGAGGTTCGGTGAGGACTGGACCAGCACGTTGACGTACCAGCCCTCCCACGGGAAGGCCACTGCCTGGTTCTTCACGAATTCGTTGCCGGATCCGAAGATGTCCCAGGTGTCGCGGAACGCCTTGAACTTCGACCAGCCGCCCTGCTCCTGGATGAGGCTGTAGGCGAAGGTCAACGCCTCGATGATCTTGGGATCGTCGAGGTTCGGCGAGCCGTCCTCGTTGACCAGGTCGGCGCCGTTGCCCTTGGCCCACAACGGCAGGAACTCCGGCAGCTTGGGATCGAACCCGATCCGGCTGATCTTCGAACCCGACGCCCGGAAGAGCTTCGCGGCATTGGCGTGCAGCTTGTTCCAGTCCGTGGTGGACAGATCCTGCGGGCTCATGCCGGCCTCGCGCAACGCCTTGCCGTTGATCAGGATGTTCCGGGTGTTGTAGAACTCCGGTATCCCGTAGACCTTGTCGTCCACGGTGACCTGCTTCAGGGCCGGCTTGCGATACTGCCCGGTGTCGATGTCGACGTCGGAGATCAGGTCGTCCAGCGGCTGCAACGCTCCCTTGGCGGCGTAGGTGCCGATCAGGCCTCGCTCCAGGTACACCAGGTCAGTCGGGTTTCCGCTGGCTACCGACGACAGGAACTGCTGCGGATCGAAGTCGCCCTCGTTGATGCGGACGGTGACCTGAGGGTAGGCCTTCTTGAACGCATCGATCCTGGCCTGGCCCACGTCATCGGGTTTGCCGAACCCTTGCGTGGTCACCGAGCTGGCGCCGCCACTGCTGCTGCTGCCGCTCTTGCTGCCGCCGCTCTTGACACCGCCACATCCGGCGAGCGTGAGAGCGGCCACGCCGCTGGCCCCGAAGAGAAACGATCGACGATCTATGGTCATTACTCACACACTCCCTGAACACTGCAGCTGGACGCGGACAGCTTTACTCCTGGTTGAGCTGGCTCGAAAGTAGCGCACAAACTTCGAGTGGCAAACCATTGCTACCCGGGCACTCCCATGCAGACAGTGTCTGCGGCGAACCTCGAGTCCGCCTCGGTGGGAGGCATCGGTTCCGAAGATACGGACACCTGGCCATTCCGATCCCGCACCGCACCTGAGCCCTTTGCGGCAATGCATAGGCAATACGCCTACCACGATCGCCCACGCGGAAGGTCCGCCGAGCGCCATGGAACAGCCGTTCCGGATTTCTTTCGAGTGGAGGCAATCCGGCCTGGCGAGGGCAGCGAATCACTGGCACGTCCCACCCATCGCCGGGCAACTCCGCCTGGCTGGCGTCCGGAGGAATATCGTATGAAGAAGTCCCTGCTCCTATTGGCACCGGCGGTCGCCTTGGGCGCCGCAGCCCTCGCGATGCCGGGTGCGGCCTCAGCCGCCGGCAGCAACCACTACCAGGCGGATCTGAACGCGCTGAACAACTCCTCGGCGTCCGGCTCCCTGATGATCTCGCTGAACGGCTCGAAGGCGACCATCACCGAGAACGTCTCGGGCCTGGCCGACAAGTTCGGCGGCAATCCCTACCCGCACGTGCAGCACATCCACATCGGCGCCAGGGGCGAGTGCCCGACCACCGCCGCTGACAAGGACGGCGACGGTGTCATCAGCACCACCGAGGGCGCTCCGAGCTACGGCGCCATCGGCACGACCCTGTCCACCTCGGGCGACAGCAGCCCGGCAGCCGGAACCACCCTGACCGTCGCCCCGTCGGGCGCCTCGTTCAACTACTCCCGCACGATCACGCTGGACTCCAAGACGCTGGCCGCGCTCGCTGACGGCACCGCGGTGGTCGTGGTACACGGGCTGGACCCGGCCACCCTGAGCCAGAAGGCACAGGCCGCGAAGAGCGACCTGGTCCCGTCGCTGCCGCTGGCCGCTACCTCGCCGGCGCTGTGCGGAACGCTCGTCGCCTCGCAGATGGGCTCAATGCCTGGCGGCGGTTCTGACACCGGTGGTGGCAGCACCTCCGGCATCGAGGACCAGGCAGTGCTCGGTTTCGGGGGGGCTCTACTCGCGGCCGGTCTCGGCGCCGGTGCGCTGGCGATGCGTCGCCGGACCGCGTCCGAGAGCTGACCGAGCACTCCGACAGCGATATCTGATGCCTGGTATCGCAGCCCACGCCCGTCGCGGCAGGTTGACCGCTGCCGCGGCGGGCGTGCTCGTGCTGGCCGGAGTTCTGCTGCTGGTGGTGGGCCTGCGCGCCCAGCGTCAGCCGCCGCAACCACCCGCCGCAGCAGCCATTCCCTACGCCAGCTCGCAACCCAGCTCCTCACAGCCCGGCCCCTCGCAGCCCAGCTCCTCACAGCCCGGCCCCTCGCAGCTCAGCTCCTCGCAGCCCGGCGCGTCACAGCGCAGTTCCTCGCAGCGAAGCTCGTCGCAGCCGGTCGTACAGCCACCTCCCCGGACGGGTGCCAGCGGATCGCCGTCCACGGCCAAGCCGGCCACCGGCCTGGTGCTGGGCAGGTCGGCGCCGATCCGGCTGGAGGTACCCCAGCTCGACATCAGCTCCGATCTGCTGCAGCTGGGTCTCAACGCCGATCAGAGCCTGCAAGTGCCGCCGTTGGGCAAGAACTCGCCCGCCGGTTGGTACAAGTACTCCCCTACCCCGGGTCAGCTGGGGCCCTCGGTCCTGCTCGGCCATGTGGATTCCGCCGAGTACGGGCCGGGCGTCTTCTTCAAACTCGGCGCGCTCCGGCCGGGCAGCACGGTGAGGGTCACCCGGGCCGATCGAACTGCGGCGGTGTTCCGGGTGGACCGGGTGGTGTCCTACTCCAAGGACAACTTCCCCACCCTCGAGGTATACGGCAACACCGATAGCGCGCAGCTGCGGCTCATCACCTGCGGCGGCGAGTTCGATCCCGACTCGGGCCATTACGAGAGCAACATCGTCGCCTTCGCCACCCTTGTATCCAGCCACCCGGCCTAGCCGCGCTGGCACCCGGAAGAATCGAGCACCCCCTTATGAAGACACGGCAACTGCTTGTCGGCCTGAGCGGCCTGGCGCTGCTGCTGACCGGCTGCGCGTCCGGTGCGGACTCCGGCACGGCAGCCGCAGGCGGCACGACCGTGGCGCCGGGGCACAGCATGGCCGGCATGTCGATGCCGCCGGGGCACAGCATGGCCGGCATGTCCGTGGCGCCGGCCCGCAGCGAACCGTCCGAGGCCGCGAAGATGATCTGCTCCGACGACATCCGCGGCCAGGTCCGGACGGTGCTGGGACTGACCGCGCCGGCGCCGGTGCGATCAAGCTGGCAGAACCTGCTCTACACGTGTACCTACACCCTTCCGATGGGCACGATGGTGCTGTCGGTCCAGGAGTCAGCCAGCAAACCGGCCGCCGCGGACTACTTCCGCAGCCTGCGCAGCCGCCTGGGCAGCACCGAGCCGTTGCTGGGACTGGGTGAACAGGCCTACGCGACAAAGACCGGAATCGCCGTCGTGCTCAAGGACAACATGACCCTGCGGGTCGATACCACCGATCTGCCGGCCGTGTTCGGCAGCCAGCAGCAACGGCGCACCGACCTCGCCTACGAGATCGCCTCGGCCGTCCTGGGCTGCTGGACCGGAGACGCCCACGAGTAGGCCTGATAACCGTCTGCACAACGCAGAGGGTCAGGCCTTGCAGGAAGCCAGCTCGGCCGGCGGGGTCGCCGACGTGTCACCGAAGAAATACCCGGCACACGCAAGCAGGAACGCGGGGTTCTCCTCCGGGATGTAGTGACCGCTGTCGGGTGCGATGACCTCACGGACATCGCTGGCCACCGCTCGGAACGACGCGGCCATGGCCGGGCCGAAGACGTACTGGGCGCCCATCGCCAGTACCGGCAGGCTGACCTTGGCCGACGCGTTCGCCTGGTTGTACTGGGCGTTCTGGGGGAATGCCCGGTAGTACTCGTAGCCGGCGCTGCGGCGAGCCTGAGTGTGATAAGCGCGGAAGTACACCTGCTGGTCGATCGTCTCCGGGTGCCGGGTGCCGTTGAACAGCATGCCCAAGTAGGTCGAGACATCACCGTTGTCGATGATGTTCTCCGGGATCGGCTTCGGCGCGGAGTTCAGGCCGAAGTGGAAGCTCAGGCCGTAGAAGCTCTCCAGCCCGAAGCCATTGAGCGGCGCCTCGAGCACTGCCATCCGGCTCACGTCGTTCGGGAATTGCTTGGCGTAGGGGTAGGCCACCAGCGCGCCGATATCGTGCGCCAGGATTTGGACCCGCTGATAGCCCAACGCCAGCACGGCCTCGTGCAGCCGGCGGGCGGTGTGCGCCGCGTCGAACCCGTCCTTCGGGATGGTCGATGAGCCCAGACCGGGCAGGTCGAGGGCGATCACGGTGTGGGTCTTTGCCAGCTCCGGCATGACCTTGTGCCAGGCCCAGGAGGTCTGGGACCAGCCATGCACCAGCACCAGCGCCGGCCCGGCGCCACCCTTGATGTAATGCACGCTGGCGCCCTCGACCGGAACCATCCCCTCGCGGAAGGTGCGCTTGTAGCCAGCCAGGTCGAACGGCGTTTGACCCTTGATGACCTTGCCCTGCGAGGCTTTGGCGAACGCGGCCTGGCTCGGGACCGGGGCACGTGAGGCGCCGTGCGCGGCCGCCCCTGCAGCCGTGCCGACCAACAACGCCGAGGCAGCTACCAGAGCGCCGACGGCGGCATGACCCCGGCGGCCGGTGGGCGGCTTGCCCGCCGGCCCGGCGGCCGAGGACGACGAATCTGGCATGAACGGCATGTCAATCTCCTTGTAGAGGACAGGGGGCGAGGAAGCGACAGCTCCTGCGGGACCAACCAGCCGCCGCGCCTCTCCGAGCCCGTACGGCACTCCAACCGGAAAATCAGAACACTCCGGACGGGGCCGGTCAACCGCCCGTATTGCCCACCTCGCATAGCCACCGGTGAAGGCGGCCCGGCAGGCCAGTGAGAGCGGGGCGCGCGGAACCGCGCGTGCCATGATCCTTGGATGCCAGCCGAATCGCAGACGCCGCTCATGCTGACCAGGGAGCCGCGCTGTCCCAAGCACATGGTGTTCGGGCCGTGCGGCGGGGTGCGCCCGGACCTGTCCTGTGAGATGGCCGCGCACCGGTGCCCGTTCACCGAGAGGCCGACGGCGCCCCGCTGGGCAGAGCCCCCGCCCGAACGGCCGGCCCCCAGCGCCCTGCTCGAAGCCCTCCGAACACATCCGGTGGTGGTCACCGATCTGACCCTGCCGGCCTACGACGCGGAGGCGGTGGCCCGGATCACCGCGGTGCTGGCAGGCTCGTGCGACGCGTTGCTGGTCGGCGAGCACCAGAACCGCCCCGACTTCCCGCCGACGCTGATGGCAGCTCTGATCCGGCAGGCCGGTGGCACCGGATGGCTGACCCTGACCTGCCGGGACCGGAATCGGCTGGTTCTGGAACAGGATCTGATCGGACTGCGGATCGCCGGAGCCGACGGCGTGCTGTGCGTGACCGGCGACGGCCGGGCCGAAGGCGTCCGGCCCGGCGTCACCCAGGTGTTCGACCTGGACGGCACTCGGCTGGCCGGACTGGCCGCCTCGCTGGGCGTTCCGGTGGCGGTGCCCGAGGCGCCCGCCGCCCCGCCGCGTTCGATCCGGCCGGCCCGGCTGCTGCAGAAGCAGCGCGCCGGCGCCCAGCTGGCCTTCCTCAACCACGCCGGCAGCGTGGCCGAGCTGGCCGGCTTCGTCCGCGCCTGCCGGGACGCCGGGGTCACCATCCCCCTGATCGCCGGGGTCGCGGTGTACACCGATCCCCGCTCGGCCCAGGTCCTGCAGAACTTCCCCGGCCTGCAGCTCGATCCTGAACCGGTGGCCCGGGTGCTCGCCGCCGACGATCCGGTCGTCGCCGGTATCGACGCCGCGGTCACCGAGGCTCACGAGCTGCTCGCGCTCGAGGGCATCGCCGGGGTGAACCTCTCCGGGCTCGCCTCCGGCCGGGGCGAATACCATGCCGCCGAGGTGAAGGCCGAGATCGGACGTCGGATACGGTCGCAGTCATGACCGACGCCGAGGCAATGGCCGACGAGTTCGACACCATGGCGGCCTGGACCGCGGACGCGGTCGTCGAACTCGGCCAGGGCCACGCCATCCCGGCGGCCTGCCGGGGCAGCGGCAGCCCGGCGGCCCTGGAGTGGCTGGCCACCAGGTTGCGGCTGCGTCCCGGGATGCGGCTGCTCGACTGCGGCGCCGGCGTCGGCGGCCCGGCCGAGCTGGCGGCGCAGCGCTTCGGGGTCGCGCCGGTGCTGGCCGAGCCGATGATCTACGCCTGCCGGGCCTCGGCCCGGTTGTTCGGCCGCCCGGTGGTCGCCGCCGGTGGCGAGGAGTTGCCTTTCGCCAGCGGGGTGTTCGACGCTGTCTGGAGCCTGGGAGTGCTGTGCACCGTGACGGACCAGGCGGCGCTGCTGGCGGAGTTGCGGCGGGTGGCCGGGCCGTCGGCGCTGGTGGGCCTGCTGGTCTTCCTGCGCACCAGGCCGCAACTGCCCGAGCAGCCGGAAGGCAATCACTTCCTCGATGCCGACGAGCTGGACCGCATGCTGACGGCGAGTGGCCTCGCGGTCGTCGAACGCGCTGAGCTCGCCGATTTCCCCGCTCCGGAACCGGATTGGCAAGCAGCTGCCGATCGGGTCGAGGAGGTCATCGAGCGCCGGCACGGCAGCGACCAGCGCTGGCAGACCGCCCACCAGCAGGAGCAGCTCATCGGGCGGCTGATCTCGGACGGCCTGGTGACCGGCCGGCTGCTCGTCCTCGATCGGGTCGGCTGAGCGAGGTCCGGCCAAGAAGGGCTGAGGCCGCCAACCCACGCCCGGCGAGCTAGGAGATGCTGTCCAGCGCCGATCGGAACGAGGCGACGGTGGCGCCAAGCTTGAGCGCCGACCCGCCGGCCAGCACGTCGCGCATCAATGTCGAGGCCACCACCACACCGTCGGCGCGCTGGCTCACCTCGACCGCCTGGGCGGGTGAGGAGATGCCGAAACCGACCAGCACCGGAAGGGTGGTGTGGCTGCGGATGGCATCCACGGTGCGCTGCACGGTGTCGGAGACCGTCTCACGAAGCCCGGTCACTCCCATGTTGCTGACCGCGTAGACGAAGCCGCTGCTGAGCTCGGCGATCCGGCCGACCCGGTGGGCCAGGGTGGACGGGGCGACCAGCAGGATGAGCTCGATCCCGGCGGCCTGGGTCGCCGACAGCAACGGCTCGATCTCGTCCACCGGGGTGTCGGGCACGATCAATCCGGAGATCCCCGCGGCCGCGATGCGCTGGCAGAACGCTTCGTTGCCGTGCCGGCCGACGATGTTGCTGTACGTCATCACGATCAGCGGGACGCGGGAGTCCAGGGCGGCCACCTCGTCGAGCAGGCCGGCGGTTCGCACGCCACGGTCCAGCGCCTGTTTGGAGGCTGCCTGGATGACGGGGCCGTCCAGCATCGGATCGGAGAACGGCAACCCGATCTCGATCGCGTCGGCGCCGTTGTCGGCGCAGGCCCGGACGTAGGCCGTCCAGTCCGAGGTGATCCCCGCCGTCACGAACGGCGCCAGCGACTTCCCACCGGCCTCACGGCGCCGGCGCAGCGCGGCCTCCACAGCGCCGGCAGGGCGATCCGGCGCGCTCATGCCAGCAGGCTCATCAGCTGGCCGGCGTCCTTGTCGCCACGGCCGGAGAGGGTCATCAGGACCGTCGAGCCTGGCGCCAGGTCGCCCGACCCGGCGGCCTGGATGATCCAGGCCAGCGCGTGCGCGGACTCCAGCGCGGCCAGGATGCCCTCCATCCTGGCCAGCGTGATCACCGCCTCGACCACCTGCTCGTCGGTGGCGGTGGCGTACTCGGCCCGGCCGGACCTGCCGAGGCTCGCGTGTTCGGGTCCCACGCCGGGGTAGTCAAGGCCCGCCGAGATCGAATGTGCTTCTCTCACCTGGCCGTCCTCGTCCTGCAGGACCTGGGAGTAGAAGCCGTGCAGGATCCCGGGCGAGCCGTCGGTCATCGCCGCGCCGCCGGCCGCCTCCACGCCCACCAGCCGCGCGGAGGTGTCGACGAAGCCGGCGAAGGTGCCGGCGGCATTCGACCCGCCACCCACACAGGCCACCACCACGTCCGGCACCCCGCGTCGGAGCAGGCCCGCGCACTGGCGCCGGGCCTCGGTTCCGATGACGCTCTGGAACTCCCGCACCATCCACGGGTACGGGTGCGGGCCCATCACCGAGCCGAGGCAGTAATAGGCCTCGTCCACCTGGGAGACCCACTGCCGCAGCGCCTCGCTGCAGGCGTCCTTCAGGGTGCGGCTGCCGCTGGTCACCGGGACGACCTTCGCGCCCAGCAGCTCCATCCGGAACACGTTCAACTGCTGGCGCTCGGTGTCGACCTCTCCCATGTAGACGGTGACATCGAGGCCCAGCAACGCGCCGGCGGTCGCGGTCGCGACGCCGTGCTGGCCGGCTCCGGTCTCGGCGAGCAGCCGCCGCTTGCCCATCCGCTGCGCGAGCAACGCCTGGCCTATCACGTTGTTGATCTTGTGCGAGCCGGTGTGGGTCAGATCCTCCCGCTTGAGCAGCAGGTTGATGCCCAGCTCCTGTGACAGCCTGGTGGCCGGGGTCACCGGGGTGGGTCGCCCGGCGTAGACCTCCAGGGTCTGGGCCAGCTTGCGTTCGAAGCTCGGGTCCTTGCGGGCGTCCCGGTAGGCCGCCTCGAGTTCCTCGCAAGCGGGGATCAGCGCCTCGGGCACGTACCGGCCGCCGAAGTCCCCGAACCGCCCCAGCGCTCCCGGGTCGCTCATGGCCGACCGATCGGCAGCGAGCAGCGTCGAGGAGCTGGCCGGATCGACCGTGGCGCCGGGGCGCCTCTCGGGCGAGGTGTCCATGCTGATCACCGGATTCTTCGCGAGGCGCGTCGGGAGGACGCACTGGCTGGTCAAGGCCACCATACCAGCTGGCAGATGACTACTCTTCTAGAAGTGTTCGGCGCCTGGTCAACCCCGCCGCAGGATGCGGCTCACCATCGGCCGGTACTAGGGTGGCCTCCGCGCGGATCGGCCGCGGACGGACGGAGGGCGCCGGTGCCCAGCTCTGGACCTGCGAAGTACCGGCAGATCGGGCAGGACCTGGCTGCTCGGATCGCGCGCGGGGAGTTCAAGCCCGGCCAGCCGCTGCCGTCGCAGGCGTTGCTGAGCAAGGAGTACGGCGTCACCCTGATGACCTTCCGGCAGGCCCTGAGCCTGCTGGAGGGCGACGGCCTGATCGCGCAGCTGCCCGGCCGGGGGACCTTCGTCACGCCGGTCCCGACGCTGGACCTACGCTCGCTCAACAGCCTGGCCGAGGACCTGCTGACCCAGGGCGTCGAGCTGGTGACCGTGGTGCTGAGCAGCCGGCAACGGCCGCTGCCGGCCGGGGTGGCCGGCGCGCTGGACCGGACCCGTGGCGAGCCGGCCCTGCGGCTGGAGCGGCTGCGCCGGATCGGGCGCCGGCCGGCTGTGCACCAGGTGTCCTGGGTGCCGCGGCCCTGGTCGGAGCAGCTGCTGGACGTCGACTTCGAGGTGGCCTCGCTGTACCGCTCGCTGGAGCAGCGGTGCCAGCTGGCGATCGTCCGGGCCACCGAGAGCCTGCGGGCCAAGGCGCTGCCGGCCGCGATCGCGACCGCGGTCAACAAGCCGGCCGGCCGGCCGGTGCTGGTCGCCGAGCGGATCACCTACGACGCCCAGAACCTCCCGGTCGTGCATGACCTGGCCACCATCGTCGACGACACCATCGGCGTCCTCGCCCGCCGGGCGCAGCGGGGCGCCGAGCTGTCCTGGGCCGCCGAATTCCGCGCCGGCTGAGCGGCCGGTGGCCACCGTCCGGGTGGTTCGGGTGATGTTAGGGTGAGGCCTTAGATCTCCGCCGAAGCGACCGAGGTGGCCGGGCATGACCAACGATGCGGCGTCCGACCGGCTCGAAGCAGGTATCCGGCTGGATTTCCGGGAAGAGATGTCCTACGGGGACTACCTGCACCTGGGCGAGTTGCTGGGCGCCCAGCACCCCCGGTCGCAGCCGGCGGCCCACGACGAGCTGCTGTTCATCATCCAGCACCAGACCAGCGAGCTATGGCTGAAACTGCTGCTGCACGAGCTGGTCGGAGCCCGGGACGGGCTGCGCGCCGATGACATCGGCCTGGCCCTGAAGCGGCTGGCCCGGGTCAAGAACATCCTGCACACCCTGACCGATCAGTGGGCGATCCTGGCGACGCTGACCCCGAGTGAGTACCTGAGCTTCCGCGACTCCCTCGCCAACTCCTCCGGCTTCCAGTCCTTCCAGTACCGCGCCGTCGAGTTCATCCTCGGCAACAAGCACGCCGGCATGCTGCAGATGTTCGTGCAGGACCCGATGGCCCACCAGCAGCTCGCCGGGTACCTCAACTCCCCCACGCTGTACGACGAGTTCCTGGCCTACCTGTCCCGGCACGGTCAGCCGATCCCGGCCTCGGTCACCGAGCGCGACGTCGCCCAGGCGCACCAGTTCACCCCCGAGCTCGTCGACACCTTCAAGGTGATCTACGCCGCCCCTGCTGAGCACTGGAGCCTCTACGAGACCTGCGAGGCGCTGGTGGACGTCGAGGACGCCTTCCAGTTCTGGCGGTTCCGGCACCTCAAGACGGTGGAGCGGATGATCGGCAACAAGACCGGCACCGGCGGGTCCAGCGGCGCGACCTTCCTGCGCAAGGCGCTGGACCGGACGTTCTTTCCCGAGCTCTACTCGGTGCGCACGGCGCTGGACTGAACGCTGCCTGCTCCGTCGGCGGCCTGCTGAACCGCGGCGGGTAGCCGTAACCTCTGCGCTCCGGCCTCGTTTTCCTGTCAAAGGTCCCCTTTCCCCCACCATGACAGGAGGCACGAGTGAGCATGCCGACCGGATGCAAGCGAGCCTTGGCTGTGGTCGCCAGCGGGGTGACGATCCTCGCCCTGGCTGCCGTACCGTCCGCCGAAGCCGCCACCAGCACCTCGCAGTGGGCGCCGGCCGCCACCGCGACGATCCACCCTGGTACCCAGATGTTCACCAACGGCGCCCAGTGCACGGCCAACTTCGTCTTCAGCGACGGTGTGGCCACCTACGTCGGATATGCCGCGCACTGCGCGGGCACCGGCGCCGCCACCGATACGAACGGCTGCTCGACCCAGTCGCTGCCGCTCGGCACCCCCGTCACCTTCAACAAGGGCGCCAGCCTGGTCAGCGAAGGCACCCAGGTCGGCACCGGAACGCTGGTGTACTCCTCCTGGCTGGCCATGCAGCAGGCCGGTGAGACCAACGCCGACATCTGCCAGTACAACGACTTCGCCCTGGTGAAGGTGGACCCGGCCTACGTCGGCAACGTCAATCCGTCCGTCCCGTTCTGGGGCGGCCCGGTCGCGCTTGCCAGCGACGGCACGACCGTCGGCGAATCGATCTACAGCTACGGCAACTCGCTGTTGCGCGGTGGCATCGAGCTGCTGTCGCCCAAGCGCGGCGCCAGCCTCGGTGACGACGGCGGTGGCTGGACCCACACGGTGTACACCGTGACGCCGGGTATCCCCGGTGACTCCGGCTCAGGCTTCCTGGACTCGGCGGGCAAGGCGCTCGGCGTGCTGTCCACGGTGGCCATCGCGCCGCTGGCCGGCTCCAACGGGGTCGGCGACCTGCCCAAGGAGCTGGCGTACGCCAACACCCACGGCATGTCGGGGGTGGCGCTGGTCCCCGGGACCGAGCCCTTCTCCCCGATCATCTAGGGCGCCAGCACAGCTCCACCTGGTACGGCCCGCGGCCTCACGGTCGCGGGCCGTTCCTGTTCCCGTTCTGGGAGCCTCTGGCGTGCATCCGGTTCACCACGCCGGTGAGCAGCTCGCCCGGGCGCGGGGTGCGGGCCAGCAGGCTGGTGAGCGCGCTGTGCCGCAGCACATGTCCCGGGTAGGTGCCATGCACCTGCCCCAGTCCCTCCATCGGCGCGTCGACGTTGTCGCCACCGTTGTCCGGCCGGCCGGTGGTCATGGTCGCCTTGCCGAACCGGCGGATGGACAGCACCGCATCGGTCAGCGCCGGTGAGACCCGCTGGCCCAGGTAGAAGCCGATGGCGCTGCCGCCGACCGGGACTTCCCGGGTGGGGTGCTCGGCTGCCTGGACGATCGCCTCGGCGACGAGCTCGGGAGCGTAGACCGGTGGCGGTGGCTTGGGCATCGACCCGAGCTTGCTCCTGCTGTGCTCGAAGAACGGCGTGTCTATAGCGGCGGGCAGGATGGTGGTGACGGCGATCGGGCTTCCCTCCTGGGCCAGCTCGATCCGCAGGCTGTCGTACAGCGCACGCACCGCCCATTTGCTGGCCGTGTAGGGAGCGTGCAGCGGCACCGCGCGGATGCCCTCCACCGAGGCGATGCCGATGATCACGCCGCCACCGGCGCGGCGCAGGGCAGGCAACGCGGCGTGCACGCCGTACACGTAGCCGAGGAAGTTCACCCGCATCACCCGCTCGAACTCGGCGTCGGAGATGTCCTCGATGCGGCCCCAGACCGCGACGGCAGCCGCGTTGACCCAGGTGTCGATGCGGCCGAACGCCGACTCGGCCCGCTCGCCGAGCGCCCGTACCTGATCGGGCTCGGCGACGTCGGTGGGCACGGCGAGCGCGACGCCGCCTTGGGCGGTGATCTCCTCGACCAGGGAGTCGAGCGCGGAGACGGTCCGGGCCGCGACGACCACGGACGCGCCGCGGCGGGCGAACTCCAGCGCGGCGGCCCGCCCGATCCCGCTCGATGCTCCGACGATCACCACGCACTGCTCAGAAACGGGTTTTGCCATGATGGGTCCTCGATGCCGCCGGCCGGTGAGCATGTTCTCCCAGCTGACCGGTACCTGAGAGGCAGGCGGGCTCTTCTCACCATAGAACAGGCGGGCGTTCCCGCTGCCCGGGCGGGTGCCGCCAGCGCAGCAGCTGCCCCTGTTCGGCGCGCCATTCAGCGACCAGTGTTAATTCAATGTAAAGCATTGTCGGCAGGTGCCGATAGAGGGGGTGTGAGTGGCCTAGTCCGAACGCAGCGCAGCACGCTGCTCGTCTCCTCGATCTCGATCCTGGTGACGCTCTTCGTGCTGCCGCTGGGCGGCCATCATCTCGGGCCGACCACCAGCTACGTGCCGGCGGTGCTCGCCACGGTGGCCTGCTTCGACATCATGTCGGTCTGGTTGCTGGCCGGGGAGTACCTGGACACCGGCGACCGCAGGATGCTGGGGATGACCCTGGCCTACCTGTGGTCGTTGCTGTTGATGGGCGGCTACGCGCTGGCCTTCCCCGGGGTGATCTCCAGCCATCCGCCCCTGGCCGTTACCTCCTCGGTGGCGCCGTACCTCTACATCGGCTGGCATGCCGGCTTTCCGGCGCTGCTGGGCGCGGCCTGGGCGCCGTGGTCCTACCTCGGCGGAATCGAGCATCGCCCGCGAGCGGCCCGGCTGGCCGCCGCGATGGCCGGGATGTGCGCCGCGGCGCTGCTCGCGGTCACCGGCTGCGTGCTGTTCGCCACCCGGCTGCCGGTGCTGATCCAGGGCCTGGACACCTCCGGCATGGCCAAGGTGACGGCCCCGGTGGCGCTCCCGCTGGTGGTGGCAAGCCTGCTGGTGTGCGCCCGGGCGGTGCGCGGGCGGACCGGGCCGGAGCGCTGGAGCAGCGTGGCGATCCTGGTGTGCCTCTGCGACCTGTGCCTGACCTACGCCTCGCGCTACCGCTACAGCCTGGGCTGGTACACCGGCAGGACGCTGACCGTGGCGGCGTCGGCGATCGTGCTGATCGCCATGCTCGCCTCCTTCCGCCGGCTGAAGGCCACCGCCGAGTTCAACGCCGCCTACGACGGCCTCACCGGGCTGGCCAACCGGCGCAGCGCCTACGACGCGGCGACCGCGATGATCGCCCGGGCCAGGCGCACCGGCACGCCGCTGAGCGTGGTGATGTTCGACCTGGACAGGTTCAAGCAGATCAACGACGGCTACGGCCACGCCGCGGGGGACGAGGTGCTGCGGTGCGTGGCGAGCACCATGCGCGCCACCGTCCGCGACAGCGACCTCAGCGCCCGCCTCGGCGGGGAGGAGTTCGCCATGGTGCTGCCCGATGCCGGCCTGCAGGACGCCCGGGTGGTAGCCGAGCGGCTGCGGGCACAGCTGCGAGCCCGCACCATCCCGGCGATCGGCTCCAGCGTCACGGCCAGCTTCGGCATCGCGGAGCTGCAGCCGGCGGATGCCACCGCGGAGAACCTGCTGCACCGGGCCGATCAGGCGATGTACCGGGCGAAGGCGCTGGGCCGCGACCAGGTCGCCGACCAGCCGGCCGACCGGTGGGCCGGCGAGCTTGTGACCGGACTGCAACCCGCGCGCTGACCAGGAACGGCCCCGCGCCTGGAAATGTAGGCTTGACGACCGGGCCGGCAAGGCCCGCCGTGAGCTGGGTCAGGGGGCCTGTCATGACGATCGCCGCGACCCCGTCGACCGGCAGCCCGCAGCTCCTGCTCGGGCCCGCGCTGCGTCATGTCGGCCAGGACGACGCCACCATCTGGGTCGAGACCGACCGGCCGTGCGTCGTGGAGATCCTCGGCCACCAGGAGCCCACCTGGTGCGTGGCCGGTCACCATTACGCCCTGGTCCTGGTGAGCGGGCTGCCGGCCGGCCAGAGCACCGGCTATGACGTCCGGCTGGACGGCCACACCGTCTGGCCGCTTGCCGACGACCCGCGGCCGCATCCCCGGATCCGCACCCTCGACGCCGGCGAGCCGCTCCGGATCGCCTTCGGCTCCTGCCGGTACGCCACCTCCGCCACGGTCAGCGACGACGACCACTTCGAACCCGACGCCCTGATGGTGCTGGCCCGCCAGCTGGCCGGTCAGGACGAAGCCGCCTGGCCGCACGCGCTCCTGATGCTCGGGGACCAGGTCTATGCCGACGAGACCAGCGAGGCGACCCAGCAGCGCATCCGCCAGCGGCGCGACATCACCACCGGCTCGCGGGAACAGGTGGCCGACTTCGAGGAGTACACCTGGCTCTATGCCGAGTCCTGGCACGACCCGGACGTGCGCTGGTTGATGTCGGTGCTGCCCAGCTCGATGATCTTCGACGACCACGATGTCTGCGACGACTGGAACACCTCCCGGTCCTGGCGCGAGGACATGCAGAAGACCGACTGGTGGGCCGAGCGGATCATCGGCGGGCTGTCCTCGTACTGGGTCTACCAGCACCTGGGCAACCTGTCCCCCGCGGACCTGGCCGCCAATGAGCTCTACCAGCAGGTTCGCGGTCACGGCTCCGACGTCGAGCCGCTGCTGCGCCGGTTCGCCCAGCACGCAGACGCCGAAGCCGACGGCGCGAAGGGCACCCGCTGGTCCTACCGGCGCGACTTCGGGCCGGTCCGGCTGCTGATGATCGACTCACGGTGCGGCCGGATCCTCGACGGCGACCGCAGCATGGTCGCGAACGAGGAGCTGACCTGGATCAGCGAGCAGGCCGACGGCGACTATGACCACCTGCTGATCGGCACCTCGCTGCCCTGGCTGCTGGCGCGGGCGCTGCACGACATCGAGTCGTGGAACGAGGCGCTGGCAGACGGCGTCCGGGGCGCCCGGCTCGCCCGCTGGTCGGAGTCGCTGCGCCGGGCGGCGGACCTGGAGCACTGGGCGGCGTTCCACAGCTCCTTCGAGAAGCTGGCCGACCTGATCCGCGAGGTGGCCCAGGGCAAGCGCGGCGGGCGAGCGCCGGCCACGGTCTGCGTGCTGTCGGGCGACGTCCACCACGCCTACGTGGCCCGGGCGATCTACGACGAGCCGATGGACGCGCAGGTCTACCAGCTGACCTGCTCCCCGCTGCACAACTACGTCCCGACCGCGATGAAGGTCGCCTTCCGGCTGGCGTGGAGCCGGCTGGCCGAGCGGACCACCCGGTCGCTGCTCAGCGTGCTGACCCGGGTCCCCCGCACCGAGCTGAACTGGACCCGGGAAGCGGGGCCGTACTTCGGCAACGAGCTGATGACGTTCACCGCGGCCGGCCGGATCGCCCTGGTGGAGCTGGCGACGACCCGCCCCCACGAGACCGACTCCAGGCTGCACGTGGTCCAGCGGATCGCGCTGTCCACCGGTTAAGCTCCCGGCCCGCCGGGGACGGGCCGGTCCCAGCCAGAGTCAGCTGGGCACCCGGGCCAGCTCGGCCAGCGGCGTGCCGGCGTCGGCCAGCTGCTCGGCCGAGATGACGGCCTGGGAGCGGATGAGTCCCTTGATGTCGTCGACGACATCCCAGACGTTGACGTTCATCCCCGCCAGCACGTGGCCGCCCCGCACCCAGAAGGCGATGAACTCCCGGCTGGCCACGTCGCCACGGAACACCACCTGGTCGTAGCCGCCCGGATCGACCAGGCCGACGTACTCCATCCCCAGGTCGTACTGGTCGGTGAAGAAGTACGGCAGCTGGTCGTGGTTGGCCGGCTGGTCGAGCATCGAGGCGGCCACCGTCACCGGCTGGTTCAGCGCATTGGCCCAGTGCTCGACCCGGACATGCTTGTTGTACAAGGCGTTCATCGCGTTCGCGACGTCACCGGCGGCGAAGATCCGGGCATCGCTGGTGCCCAGGGAGGAATCGACGACGATCCCGTCGTCGACGCTCAGGCCGGCAGCCTCGGCGAGATCGCTGTTGGGCTTGACGCCGACCGCCACCAGCACCGCGTCGGCCTCGATCACCGTGCCGTCGCCGAGCCGGACGCCGGTCGCGCGGCCGTTGTCGGTGCAGATCTCCGACAGGCTGGCGTTGAACCGGAAATCCACCCCGTGCTGGATGTGCAGATCGGCGAACACCCGGGCCACCTCGGGCCCCAGGACCCGCAGCAGCGGCAGCTCGGCGCTCTCCACCACCGTGACCTCGACACCGGCCTGGCGGGCGGCGGCCGAGACCTCCAGGCCGATCCAGCCGGCGCCGATCACCACCAGCCGCGAGATCCGCGCCAGCAGCTCGCGCAGCGCATCCGAATCGTCCAGCGTGCGCAGCAGGTACACCCCGTCCGCGTCGGCACCCGGCACCGACAGCATCCGGGGGCTGGCGCCGGTGGTCAGCAGCAGCTTGTCGTAACCGAGCTGGGCGCCGTCGGCCAGCTCCACCCGCCGCGCGTCGCGGTCGATACGGCTCACGGTCTGGTTCAGACGCAGCTCGATGCCGTGCTCGGCGTACCAGCCCTCCGGGTGGACCCAGACCTTCCCGCGCTCGGCGGAGCCGGCCAGGTAGCCCTTGGACAGCGGCGGCCGTTCGTAGGGCAGGTGCTGCTCGGAGCCGATCAGCACGATGTGGCCCTCGAAGCCCTTGTCGCGCAGCGCCTCGGCCGCTTTCGCGCCGGCCAGGCTGGCGCCGACGATGAGATAGGTTTCCGACGAGCTCATCCGAGCCTGCCTTTCTGTGGGTGCTGCGACCTCGAGGTCTGGAGATCAGGCGGCTCGGCGGTCCGGGTCTCAGGGCGACCTCAGCGGTCGCGGGTCAGGGCGAAGAACTCCTGCCGGGCCGCCGGGTCGGTGCGCAGGTGGCCGTGCAAGGCCGACGTCAGGGTGCGGGAGCCGTGGGCGCGCACCCCGCGCAGCGACATACACTGATGCTCGGCCTCGAGAACCACCCCGACGCCGATGGGGTGCAGGTGCGCCTGCAGGCAGTCGGCGACCTGCTGGGTGAGCCGCTCCTGCACCTGCAGGCCCCGGGAGAACCGCTCCAGGACCCGTGCCAGCTTGGAGAGCCCGACGATCCGCTGGTCCGGCAGGTAGCCGATGTGGGCGACGCCGTGGAACGGCAGCAGGTGGTGCTCGCACAGCGACTGGAACGGTATGCCGCAGGCCAGCACCAGCTGGTTGTAGTTCTCCTCGTTGGCAAAGGTGGTCAGGTCGAAGTCCCGCGGGGTCAGCAGCTCGGCGTAGGCAGCGGCCACCCGCCGCGGGGTCTGGTGCAGGTGCTCGGCATCGGGATCCTGGCCGAGGGCGATCAGCAGCGCCCGGACCGCGCGCTCGGCGGCAGGCAGGTCGATCGGGGGCGTGGAGTTGACGATCCGCAACGTCTGGTGTGGCACGGCGGCCTCCCGGTCGTCCCCGATGCCGGCTGGTGCGCGGCCGGGCTGTGCCGGTGCTGCGACATTGACCATGACCGCTCCCTCTATCGGACTGCAGAGTGGACGTTAGACTAGTGACATTCTTTCGTCAATGGGAGTATCTTTTAGAAATTATGGAGGGAGCGCCTGTGACGCCGTCGCGGCATCAGGCCGCCATCCAGGCGCAACTGCGAAGCATCGCCTCACTCGCCGAACCGGTGCGCCAGACCCTCTACCGGTTCGTCGTCGAACGATCCCAGCCGGTCAGCCGGGAGCAGGCCGCGAGCGGGGTCGGCGTTGCTCATCACGTCGCGAAGTTCCACCTGGACAAGCTGGAGGAGGACGGCCTGCTCGAGGTGGAGTACCGCCGGCCCGCCGGGCGCACCGGCCCGGGCGCCGGCCGGCCGGCCAAGTTCTACCGCCGGGCCGCCCGCGAGATCGCGGTCAGCCTGCCCGAACGCCGCTACGAGCTGCCCGGACGGCTGATGGCCGAGGCGATCACCGCCAGCACCGCCTCCGGCGAACCGGTGGCGGCCACGCTGCGGGCGGCCGCGCACGCGACCGGCGAGCGGATGGGCGAGCAGGCCGCCCAGCTCGCCGGCTGCCGGGCCGGCGCCGACGAGCTCGTCACGGCGGTCTGTGGCGTGCTGGAGGCCGAGGGGTACGAGCCCAGGGCCACCTTCGACCGGATCACCCTGAGCAACTGCCCGTTCCACGGCCTGGCCAAGGACTACACCGGCCTGGTGTGCGGGATGAACCTGCACCTGATGCGCGGGCTGGTCGACAGCCTCGATGACGAGCGGCTGCAGGCCCGGCTCGACCCGGCGACCGGGCGGTGCTGCGTCACCCTGACCCGGCCCCGGGACTGAGCCCCGCCGCGAGCGCGCCGACAGGTAGCGATGTCGCTCGTTGCGGACGTGCCGAAGCGCTACGCGTCAACAGCGGGCGGGCCCAGAACGGCGCCGCGGCGCCGCCCGATGGGCGATGCCGCGGCGCTCGGATCTGCTGTGGTGCCTAGAAGGTGATGCCCCGGTTGGCGAACGCGGTGCGGACCGCGTTGGCCGCCTTCACACCGTCGCGAGCCAGCGCCTTGGTGTAGGTGGCCTTGGCCGCGGCGCTGAACGAGGTGCCCGGCGCGAAGTCGAACTGGGCGTCCACCATCGTGGTGTCCGCCCGGCGGGATCCGAGGCCGAGGGAGATGTAGGAGTTGCGGATGTCCCACAGCGCCCGGCTCCAGATCTTGCCGTCGTAGTGGACCTCACCCCTCCGGTCGGCCACGGTCAGGTTGGTGTCCACCCGGCGCAGGCAGTGCGGGACCGTGCTGGTGTACGAGGTCGCGTCCCAGTCCATCGAGCAGGCCAGGTCGGCGTTGACCGGCCAGCCGTACTGCTGCGCGGCGTCGAGGCCGACGGTGATGCTGAGGTAGTCACCCCATGCCTCGCCGATGGAGCCGGCGTCCAGGCTGCTCCCGTAGCCGGGCACCTGGGCGGCGTGCACCGCGTGGCCGTACTCGTGCAGGATCACCTCGGCGTCCTCGGCGTCGTCCACCCCGCCCTTGCCGAACCGCAGCCGGAACGGCTTGTCGGTCTGGTAGGAGTTGTCGCCGCCGTACTGGTCGATCTTGACCTGCATCTGTCCTGCGTTCACCGGGCGCAGGGTGGAGCCGAAGCCGAGTGACTGCAGGTACTCCTGGGCCTGGTTGATCCAGAAGTACGCCATCACCTGCTCGAACTGGTCGGCGTGCCGGTCATAGACGAAGGTGTTGGTCGCGGAGTAGGCCGGCGTGCCGGTGGCAGACTGCACGTTCACGTACTTGCCGCTGAGATAGCCCGAGCCGTCCAGGTTGCGCAGCTGGACGGTCGCGTACTCACTCGCCGGCACCGCGGTGGCCGAGTCGTTGTCATCGACCAGGTTCTGGTTGCCGCTGGACTGCACCGGGTTGACCTTGAACACGCTGGCGGTCCCGGTGGCGCCGGTGGCATCTGGCCGGGCATTGCCGGCGTAGGCCGGGCTCAGCTGCACCGTGAGGGCGGCCAAGGCACAGCCGGCCAGCGCTATGCGGGTGGTGCGGGTGGTGGGCATATGTACCTCCGTCAAGGCAGCCGCGATCACCGGCTGCGCAGGATTGTCTTTGGGTCGGCCCCAGGCCGGGGTATGCGGATTCTGTCCGGTCCGGGCGGGTGCGGTCAACAGCAGCGGCGCTGCCCTCCTGGGCCGGCTCGCGCTGTCAGAACCGCCAGCGGGTGGCGCCGCCGGGTTCGATCGTCGCGAGCGCGGTCGCCGTCCGCGCGCTCAGCCGGTACACGTGCCACGGCGGCGGCCCGGCGGACGGAGCGCTGTACTCGGCGGTGATCGCCTGGCCGGTCTCGTCCACCTCGACCGGCCAGCCCTCGCTCGCCCACCGCTGCGCCATCGTGGCCACCGTCGCCGGATCGGTGATCCGGTGAGCGTCGCCTTCTATCACGAGATCGAAGTCCTCGGTGGCCAGGCTCAGCACGCAGCGGGGATCGCGGGCGAGGTTCCTGGCCTTGCGGGTCCGCTCGCCGGTCTCGAACCAGAACGCGCCGTCGGTCCAGAGCGTGCCGATGCCCGTGACGTGCGGGCTGCCGTCGGAGTTGATGGTGCTCAACCAGCAGGTGTGCCGGTTCGGGCCGCCCGAGCCCGGCGCCTGCGGGATGCCGGCGTGGAGCCGAGTCTCGATGGCGGCCCACTCCATCAGCGGCAGGCCGTAGAGGTCGGCGAGATTGGTGGCGTCCATGTGCGGTCAGCCCCAACCGTGGTAGGTGCCGTTGCGAATCTGCTGAGCGTACGTACGCACGGTCGCCGCGGTCACGTGCGAGAAGTGCCGGACCACCGCGCGGGCCTGGTCGGCCGGCGGCATGGTGAACACGCTGCGCGGATCGTTGCCCCGGGAGAAGTACGGCTGCGCCCAGGAATGGCCGTACCAGAACTGGAACAGCCCGCCGTTGACCTTGCCCTGGTTGGTGCGCCCGGACACCACGCGCGGGTTCCAGCCGCTCTCCTGCCGCACCCACAGGTGGAAGTCCGCGCCGTTGACCGCCTCTGCCAGGCCGACCCGGCCGGCCGACCGGAAGCCGGCTGCCAGCTGTTGCTTGAGGGTGGCCAACTCGGCGGAGCTGGCTTCGGCGCTGTCCTCGGCTTCGCTGGCTTTCTCGCTGCCGCTGGCGTTCTCGCTGCCGCTGGCGTCCTCCACGCCGCTGAGGGCCTCCGCCCCGGGGTTGTCGTCAACAGCCATCTCATCCGGACTCGACATCGTTTGTCTCCTTTCGGCAGGGCCCGTGACCCCGCGCCATCCGGACCCGAGTACGGCGATGATGGCAGCCCGGAAGCCGTCGCGGATCGCAATCACGACAACCGGTGACACGGCCGTGACGGGCGCGTGACAGGCGCCCGGTCAGGATGCGCCGATCGCCAGTGGAAAACCCGGAACGGAGCCTCGCGATGGCAGCAGCCCCAGTGGACGTGATCGGCTCGACCCCGCTCAGCTTCACCGATTCCGACGGCGCGCAGAAAGTCATCCCGCTCTCGGCGTTGCAGTTCAACGGATCGGACCTGCAGGTCCGGTCCACCTGGAGCGCTCGCTTCGACGCCGGCGAGACCACGACGCTGTTGGCGCTGGCCAAGGCCCGCGCCGGCGCCGGGGAGCTCAACCCGCCGCCGGTGCCGCCGCCGGTTCCCGCGCTGTCCTTCACCGCGGCCCGCACCGGCGTCGAGACCAACAACATCAGGGTCAGCGTGGACGCAGAGGAGGGCGCCGCGCCGCTGGCGGCCAAGCTCACGGTCACGGCCACCGAGACCGACAGCTACCCCACCCTCGCCACCGGCGACGCCGCCGCCATGGCGATCGGGGTGGACGCGCCGACCGGCACGGCGGGTGATCCGGTCGCCGGCACCGGCCTGGTGGTGGTGAAGAAGGGCTCGACCGGCGCCACCGCGAAACCTGCCGTCGCCGATACCGGCGTGCTCAAGAAGGCAACCGGGGTCGACCTCAAGGACGCCGACGGCAAGGTCGTCCTCACCCTGCTGCCGCGGGCCGACTACAAGGGAACCGGCGGGCTGTCCTACATCGTGGCGGTCAACGGCGCGACGTTCACGGTGAGCGCCACCTACGACTCGACGAAGGAGACCGGGACGCAGACCCCGGTCACCCTGCAGAACCTGGGCGATCTGCCTGCCCAGGTCGGCTACCTCGTCACGGCCTCAGCACCGCCCAGCGGCGCCGCGCTGCCCTCGGACGCATCCGTCCAACTCTCCGGCGGCGCTCCCGGCCTCGCCGCCACCGGCCTGCTCTACACCTGAGCGCTTCCCTGAGTAGAAGGATCTCGCATGCCCGTCACGCCGACCTATCCCGGGATCTACATCGAAGAGATCCTGAGCAACTCCCACACCATCAGCGCAGCGCCCACGTCGGTCACCGTCTTCGTGGGCTACACCCATCCGTTCAAGACCAAGCCGCAGCACTACGGCGAGGCCGTCCAGATCTTCAGCTTCGCCGACTACGAGCGGGAGTTCGGCGGGTTGTTCGACGTCGACTGGCTCGCCGATGAGGTCGGGCGCGCGGTGTTCCAGTTCTTCGTCAACGGCGGCGGTCTCGGCTGGGTGGTCGCGCTCAGGCCGCAGTTCCACGACCTGGCCGGCGGCCCCACCACCGACATCAACCCCCCGACCCTGACCCTGGGCAGCGCGGCCACCGGCATCGTCTTCACCGGCCGCGAGCCGGTCGACGACCACCACCTGCTGACCGTCTCGATCACCAACCCGCGGGCCACCACCGGCGCCGCGCCGATCGATCTGGCCGACCTGACCATCGGCTACGCCGGCCGCGCCGAGACCTACCGGCGGATCACCCTCAACCCGGCGCCGCCGGCGGCCGATGCCAACAACACGCTGGAGAAGCGGATCGGGACGGCCGACAAGCCGGTCAGCTCGCTGGTCAGCGTGGCTCCGACCACCGCCTACCCGACCGCGTGGACCGGAGCGCTCGGCGCCACCCCGCTGGCCGGCGGCCTGCCGGCCAACCCCTTCACCACCTTCAGCCCCGGCGACTTCTCCGACGCCTTCGAGGCGGACAAGGCGCTGGACAAGATCCCGATCTTCAACCTGCTGCTGGTGCCGGGCGTCTGGGATCCCGGCGTGGTGAGCGGTGCTCTCGCGGTTGCCGAGCACAAGCGGGCCTTCATGATCGTCGACCCGCCCGCGGACGCGGTCGCCGACCCGACCGGGTTCCCGCTGCCGATGATCGGCGACATCATGTCCGACCAGCTGCCCGGCAGGATGATCCCGAAGAGCCAGAACGGCGCGCTCTACTTCCCCTACCTGCGCTCCAGCGACCCGGGCACCGGCGCGCCGCTGCTGGTGCCGCCGTCCGGCTTCGTCGCCGGCGTGATCGCCCGCGAGGACACCAACCGCGGCGTGTGGAAGGCGCCGGCCGGGTACGAGGCGCTGGTGTCGAACACCCTCGGCGTGGCGCCGTCCGGGCGGATGACCAACGAGCGCCAGGGCACGCTGAACCCGATCGGGGTCAACTGCCTGCGTACCCTGCCCGGAGTCGGCACCGTGGTCTTCGGCGCCCGTACGCTGGTGGCGGCCAACCCGGCGTTCCAGCAGTACCGCTACGTGCCGGTGCGGCGAATGGCGCTGTTCCTGGAGCAGTCGCTGGTGCAGAGCCTGGGCTGGGTGATCTTCGAACCCAACGACACACCGCTGTGGGTGTCGATCAAGACGACGATCGACAACTTCATGCTCGGCCTGTTCAACCAGGGCGCGTTCCAGGGCAGCTCGCCGAGCCAGGCGTTCCAGGTCAGCTGTGACGCCACCACCACCACTCCCGACGACCAGGCCAACGGAATCGTCAACATCGTCGTGGCCTTCGCCCCGCTCAAGCCTGCCGAGTTCGTGATCATCAAGATCGCCCAACTCGCCGGCCAGAGCCAGAGCTAGGAGCCCCGACAACCATGCCCAAGCCGTTCAGCGTCAACGTCTCCCGGTTCGACCCGTACAAGAGCTACCGCTTCCTGGTGTACTTCGACACCTCCACCTCCCCGGTCGCCGGCGTCAGCAAGGTCAGCTCGATCAAGCGCTCCAACGATGTGATCGAGTACAAGGAGGGCGGGAACGCCATCATCCGCAAGGGCATCGGCCGCCAGAAGTACGAGCCGATCACCCTGGAGCGGGGCGTCACCCACGACGACTCCTTCGAGCAGTGGGCCAACGCGGCCCAGGTCCTGGACAAGGGCTCGCCGAGCTCGGCGCTGTCCAAGCTGCGCAAGGAGATCCGGATCGAGCTGCTCAACGAGCAGGGCCAGCCGGTGCACCGGTACCTCATCCACCGCGCCTGGGTTTCGGAGTTCCAGGCGCTGCCCGACCTCGACGCCGGCACCAACGCGGTCGCCATCGAGCACATCAAGCTGGAGAACGAGGGCTGGGAGCACGACCTCTCGCTGGCCGAGCCCAAGGAGTTCTGACGCACGCCATGATCCGGCTGCCGATCAGTGGCGGGCGGGCGCGCTGGCGGCCGGCCACCGGAACCGACGACATCGCGCTGGCCGACAGCCAGCCCGGCCTGGCCGGCGCGCTGGCCCACGTCGCCCGGACCGCGGTGCTGTCCGAGGACGCCGGAGCTCCGTTGGACGCCGGCTCGCTCCCGGTGGGCGACCTCGACCTGCTGGTGGTCGCCCGCCGCCGGGAGCTGCGCGGCGACGCCCTGGTGGCCGAGGGCCAGTGCGCGCAGTGCGCCTCGGCCGTGGACGTGCAGTTCAGCCTGGCCGCCTACGCCGACCATCACCGGCCGCGCGAGCCCCGCCGGGTGACCCGCGCGGAGCCGGGGTGGTACCTGCTCCACTCGCACGAGGTCAGCTTCCGGGTGCCGGTGGTGGACGACGTGCTGGCGGCCGCCGGCGCCGAGAACCCGCGGGCGGCGCTGCTGGCCCGGTGCGTCCGGCAGCCGCTGAGCGCCAAGGCCGCGCGGGCGGTCGAGCAGGCGATGGCCGCGCTGGCGCCGACGCTGCGCGCCGACGTCGCGGGGACCTGCCCGGACTGCTCGGCGGCGGTGCTGCTGGACGTGGATGCGCGCGAGCTGTGCATGGCCGAGCTCCGGTTCCTGGCCGCCTCCGTCTACGACGACGTCAACCTGATCGCCTCGGTGTACCGGTGGTCCCAGGACGCGA
>NZ_DASVSG010000078.1:0-1519 GCF_036388195.1 Jatrophihabitans sp.
CGGTCAGGTAGACCGGTGCGGTCCCGGCCACGGTGCCGGTCAGGGTCCGGGCCAGCAGCAGCTCGTTCCAGCTGAAGATGAAGCAGATCAGCGAGGTCGCGGCGATGCCCGGCAGGACGATGGGCGCCACCACCTGACGGAGGGTCAGCAGCAGCCCCGCGCCGTCCATCGAGGCCGCCTCGAGGATCTCGACCGGCACCTCGGCGAGGAACGAGCGCATCATCCACACCGCGATCGGCAGGTTCATCGCCGTGTACAGGACGATCAGCAGCCAGATGTTGTCCAGCAGGCCGCTGAACTGGGCGAACAGGTAGATGGGCAGCAGCCCGGCCACGATCGGCAGCATCCGGGTGGACAGGAAGAAGAACATCACGTCGGTCCACTTGCGCACCGGCTTGATCGACAGCGCGTAGGCGGCCGGGATGGCCAGCAGCAGCACGATGATCGTGGAGACCACGCTGGCGGTCAGCGAGTTGGCCAGCGACGGCCAGGGGCTGGTGCCGGCGCCCACACCGAAGAAGGACTGGTAGCCCTCGGTGGTCAGCGGGGCGAAGAGCGACGGCGGGTTGGTGGCGGCGTCCTCCTCGCTGTGGAACGACGTGAGCACCATCCAGAGCACCGGCACGACGAACAGGAAGCCGATCAGCCAGGCGAGCAGCCCCAGGAGGGCACCGGACCGCGGCTTGCGCGGCCGGCGGGGTTGACCCTGGGGCGTGCGGGTGGCGGCGACCGGTGCGACGTCGGTGACGGAGCTCATCGCGCGTTCTCCTCCTGGAACAGCGTCGACACCGTCCGCAGCGCCAGGGTGGCGATGACGATCGTGCCGATGACGACGACGACGCCGGCGGCGGACGCCCGGCCGTAGTCGTGGGCCTGGTAGAAGGTCTGGTAGATCACGTACGGGAGGTTCGCGGTGCCCAGGCCGCCCGAGGTGATCGTGAAGACCGCGTCGAAGTTCTGCACGATGTAGATCGACCCGAGCAGGCCGCCCAGCTCCAGGTAGCGGCGCAGGTGCGGGAAGGTCATGTACCGGAAGATCTGCCAGCTGCTGGCACCGTCGATGCGCGCCGCCTCGATGACGTCCAGCGGCCGGCTCTGCAGCCCGGCCAGCAGGATCAGCATCATGAACGGCGTCCACTGCCAGATGAGGGCGATCTCCACCGAGACCAGCGGCGCCGTGGTGATCCAGTCCGGCTGTGGCGCGTTGTCGGAGCCGAACAGCCGCCAGATCGCGGTCAGGGTGCCGTTGAGCAGGCCGTACTCCGGGTTGAACAGGGCGTGCTTCCACAACAGCGCCGCGGCCACCGGGACGACGAGGAACGGCGTGATCATCATGGTCCGCACCACGCCCCGGCCGCGGAACTGCCGGTCCAGCAGCAGCGCGATGCCCATCCCGAGCAGCAGGCTGACCAGGACGACGACCACGGTGAGGACGACGGTCACCCAGATGGCCCGGCGCATGTTGACGTCGGTCAGCACGCTGGCGTAGTTGCTCAGACCGGCGAAGCCGCGCTCGTCG
>NZ_DASVSG010000079.1:0-9243 GCF_036388195.1 Jatrophihabitans sp.
CGCGGCGGTGTCGCTGATCGCCGGGGTGGGGCTGGGCTGGGCACGGCAGGTCAGCTCCGGGGTGCCGGTGATCAACTTCATGTCGATCCCCACCATGCTGGCCGTCGGCTACCGGGCGGCGATCGGCGCCGCGAACGCCGGCACCCTGGTCGACGCGACGGTGCGCGACTTCCGCAACGTCGGCCTAATCGTCAGCGCGCTGCTGCTGGTGGTGCTCTGGTTCCGGGCGGTGCGCGGGCCGGCGCTGCGGCTGCTGGCGCTGGGCCTGTTCACGCTGGTGGTGCTGGGGCCGGCGGTCCAGCCGTGGTACTTCAGCTGGTCGCTCACCATCGCGGCGGTCTTCGTGCTCAAGCCCCGGCACATCGGCTGGATCGCCGCCGCGTCGATCGCGCTGACCCTGCTCACCCGTCCGATGGGGTCGAGCCTGGAGATGGCGGCCTACCTTCCGGCGGTGCTGGCCGCGGTGCTGGCCACCCGGGCGCTGCTCGGCCCGGTCGTGCAGCGCGGGCAGCGCTCCCCCGAGCCGGCATCCCGGCAGCCCGCCGTCCCAGCGCCACCCAGCACGACAGGGTGAGCAGGATCAGCGCGAAGCCGAAGCCGAGATCCTCCACCGGCGCGTAGGCCAGCCTGACGCCGAGGATGGTCTCCGGGTCGTACTGGACGATCCGCAGGCCGGTCAGCACCCCGTTCACCAGCAACTGGAAGCCGACCATGATCGCGTAGGACACCCAGAACGCCTTGCGGCGCAGCAGCCTGGTCCGCAGCAGCACCAGGTCGCAGGCAGCCGCGCCGAGCAGGCCGACGACGACCAGCCAGGTGTAGGTCATCGCGCCGGGCCATCCGGATCGGCGGGGCCATCCAGGTCGGCCGGCTCGTCCCCGATCGGCCAACCGGGGCGGCGGCGGGCGACCGCCTCCAGGGTAAGGATCGCGCAGATCGGGATCACCACGAAGAACAGCACCTCTTCCACCGGCAGCCCGGCCAGCTCCAGCCCGGTCAGGTAGCGGTGGTCGAAGCGCCAATGGCCCTGCCGGACGGCGTACAGGTCCCAGGCCACCCCCAGCACCAGGCCAGGAACGAGCGCGGTGAGCAGCCTGCGCCACCGGGCGTACACCCGGACCCGCAGCACCACCTCCAGCGGCAGGGTGCCGAGCAGGCAGCCGGCCATCAGGGCCAGGTAGGTCAGCTGGCGCATGGCGCGGCCAGCCTCAACCGCCGCGGGGCCGTCCCTGCCATCAGAACGCCGCTGCCTGGGCCCGCCGCTTGATCTCCGTCCCCCGGTTCTCGGCCAGCGCCTGCACCGGGGTGCCGGGCAGCGAATCGTCGGCGCGCAACAGCCAGTCGATGATCTCGGAGTCGGTGTAGCCACCGTCGCGCAGCAGGGTGATCACCGACGGCAGCGCCTTGAGCACGGTTCCGCCGGCCACGAACGCCCGGGGCAGCACCCGGCGGCCGGCGTCGTCGGTGGTCACCACCAGCTGGCCGTCCTTGAGCAGCTGATGCACCTTCGTGATCGGGATGCCCAGCAGCTCGGCGGCGTCGGGGAGCGGAATGAGTTCGGTCGGGTCGGGCATGCGATCAAGCCTGCCATGCGGCCTCAGCGGATCCGCCAGCCCTCCCGGGCAGGCTCGGGCGAGGGCGCGCAGTCGGCGTCGGTCCAGGGCCGGAAGCTGCTGTACCGCAGCGCCAGCTGCTCGCGGTCGCGGACGCCGGCCGGGAACGGCTGCCGGGCGATCTGCTGACTCAGCCGCTCGACATCCAGCTTCGACGAGGCGGCCAGCACCACGTTGCCGAAGCGGCGGCCCTTGAGCACGTCGTTGGAGCTGACCATGGCCACATCGTCGAACACCGTCCACAGGCCGGCCAGCACCCGGGCGATATAGCGCAGGCCCGGCTCGTCCACCAGGTTGGCCAGGAACAGCCCGTCGGCCTTGAGCACCCGCCGGACGTCGGTGAGGAACTCCAGCGTGGTCAGCGACGCCGGCACCCGGCCGTCGGCGTAGGCGTCGAGCAGCACGACATCGGCGCTGGCGTCGGCCAGCGCGCGCACCCCGGCGCGACCCTCCTGCGGCCTGATTCGGATCCGGTGCTGGCGGGGCAACGGCAGCCTGGTGCGCACCAGCTCGGTGAGCTCGGTATCTGGCTCGAGCACGATCTGCGGCGAACCGGGCCGGCTGGCCTGCAGGTAGCGCGGCATGGTCAGGGCCCCGCCGCCGATGTGGGTGACCGCCAGCGGGCCGTCCGGCAAGGTGTCCAGGACGCTGGCGAAGTACTGGATGTACTCGAAATCGAGGTAGGTGGGGTCGTCGATGTCGACATAGGACTGCCGGACGTCGTCCATCACCAGCATGGTGCCGCCGGGATGCTCGTCATCGGCGATCAGCTCGATCCGCGGCCGGGACGGCGTCCCAGCAGGCGTCGCAGCAGGCATGCCGTCACCCTACTGTCGTGCCGTCGTGCCGGCCCGCCGCGCGGCGCTGACCGGCGGCTCTAGGTTCCGAACTAGAATTGCGGGGTGCAGACGGCTCCTGATCGGATCGTCGGCCGTGTGCTGGAAGGTCGGTACCGGATTCTTCAACAGCTCGCTCCGGGCGGCATGTCGACCGTGTACAGCGCATTGGACGAGCGCCTTGACCGCCCGGTAGCGGTCAAGGTGATGTCGGCTGCGCTGTCGATGGACCCGGCGTTCGCCGACCGGTTCGCCCGCGAGGCGCGGGTGGCGGCCAGGCTCTCGCACCTCAACGCCGTGGCGGTCTATGACCAGGGCAGCGACGACGGGCACGTGTTCCTGGTGATGGAGCTGGTGCGGGGCCGGACCCTGCGCGACCTGCTCCGCGAGCGTGGCGCGCTGCCGCCGGCCCTGGCCGTCTCGATCATGGAGCCGGTGCTCGGCGCGCTGGCGGCGGCGCACCGGGCGGGCCTGGTGCACCGCGACGTCAAGCCGGAGAACATCCTGCTGGCCGACGACGGCGCGGTGAAGGTGGCCGACTTCGGACTGGCCCGCGCGATCGAGGCCGACCAGAGCAGCACCCGCACCGGGCTGATGATGGGCACCGTCGCCTACTGCCCGCCGGAGCAGATCTCACGGGGGTCAGCCGATGCCCGTTCGGACGTCTACTCCGCCGGGGTGGTGCTCTTCGAGCTGCTCACCGGCTCGGCGCCCTATGTCGGCGACAGCGCGATGGCGGTGGCCTACCAGCACGTCAACTCCGACGTGCCGCCGCCGTCCACCCGGCGGCCGGGCATCCCGCCGCAGCTGGACGAGATCGTGCTGCGGGCCACCTGCCGCGAACCTGGCGGCCGGCCGCTGGACGCCGGTGCGCTGCTGGCCGAGCTGCACACTGCCCGGATCGATCTGGGGCTGCCGGTGATCGGCGTGCCACCCCGGCCCCAGCCCGACACCGCGACTCAGGACACCCAGCGGATCGGCCGGCTGCCCGCTGCTGCCACCGCCACCTCGGCCACCGCTCCGACACCGGCCCGCGTCGACCTGCACCCCACCACGGTGCACGAGCGGGTCCTGCCGGACCGGACGGGCGCCGAAGCCGGGCGCGGCGGCCCGCCCGATCGCGGTGACCGTGGCACTAGATCCGGTCCGGCGCCAGCCCGGCGGCGGCGCTCCCGGCGGCGGGCGATCCTGGTGGTCGCGCTCGTCCTGCTGCTCGGCCTGCTGACCGGCTACGCGGCGTGGTACCTGGCGGTCGGGCGGTACCACGCGGTGCCGGACGTCGCCGGGGACAGCCGTGCGACGGCGGTGACCGAGCTGCGCGAGGCCGGCTTCAGCGTCGACTCCGCCGTCGACCAGGCGTACTCGGAGACGGTGGCCGCCGGCACCGTGCTCGGCAGCGAGCCGGACGCCGGCAGCCACCTGCTCAGCGGCCGCACCGTGCGGCTGGTGATCTCACGCGGACCGGAGCGGTTCGTGGTCCCCGCGGTGGCCGGCCAGGACTACGGCGCGGCGCAGCGGGCCTTCGACCCGATCCCGGTCCGGCTGGTCCGCCGCAACACCGCCGATCCCACCGGCAAGATCCCGCCCGGCCAGGTCATCCGGACCGACCCCGGGCCGGCTGCCAAGATCAAGCGCGATTCGACGGTCACCGTCTACGTCTCGACCGGCCCGCCGATCGTCGCGGTGCCCAACGTGGTCGACAAGACCCAGGACGAGGCCAGCTCCGCCCTGACCAAGGCCGGCTTCAAGCTCAACATCGAACGCGACTACTCCGACACGGTCCCGGCCGGCTCGGTGATCCGGCAGGACCCGGCGGCCAAGGCTTCGGTGGCGAAGTTCAGCACCGTCAACCTGGTCATCTCCCAGGGCCCCCGGCTGATCACGCTGCCCCAGATCCGCAACGGCACCCCGGTCGCGCTGGCCCAGGACCGGCTGGAGAGGCTCGGCCTCACGGTCCGGATCAAGCGGGCGTTCGGCGGCTTCCTCGGCACGGTGGTCGGCATGGACCCGGCTGCTGGCACCCAGGTGCGGCCGGGCACGGAGGTACTGCTGACGGTGGTCTGAGGACTTCGCCGGCCAGCCGCCCGCAGCAGGCAAGTTAGCCTTGGCGCATGGTGATCGTGATGGCTGCGTCGGCGACCCGGGCCGACATCGAGAGCGTGGTCGCCCACATCGAGGGCCACGGCGGCCAGGCGTTCGTCAGCCGCGGCGTCACCCGCACCATCATCGGCGTGGTCGGCTCCGAGGCGGTGCTGGAGACCCTCGACCCGATCGGCCTGCCGGGCGTGGCCGACACCAAGCGGATCACCGCGGCGTACAAGCTGGTCGCGGCCGAGAACCACACCAACCGCAGCACCGTCCGGGTCGGCGGGGTGCCGATCGGGCCGGACACCTTCACCCTGATCGCCGGGCCGTGCGCGGTGGAGTCGGCCGAGCAGGCGATGGAATCGGCCCAGCTGGCCAAGCGCGCCGGGGCGAGTTTGCTGCGCGGCGGCGCCTACAAACCCCGCAGCTCGCCGTACGCCTTCCAGGGCCTGGCCGGCGCCGGGCTGAAGATCCTCGCCGAGGTGCGGCAGGAGACCGGCCTGCCGATCGTGACCGAGGTGCTGGACGTCAACGACGTCGACCTGGTGGCCGAGCATGCCGACATGCTGCAGATCGGCACCCGCAACATGCAGAACTTCGGGCTCCTGCAGGCGGTCGGCAGCGTCGGCAAGCCGATCATGATCAAGCGCGGGCTGTCGGCCACCTACGAGGAATGGCTGATGGCCGCCGAGTACGTCGCCCAGCGCGGCAATCTCGACATCGTGCTGTGCGAGCGAGGCGTCCGGTCCTTCGAGCCGACCATCCGCAACATGTTCGACGTCTCGGCGGTGCCGATGATGCAGCAGCTGTCGCACCTGCCGATCATCGTCGACCCGTCGCATGCGGCCGGCCGGCGGGATCTGGTGGTGCCGCTGGCCCGGGCCGGCATCGCGGCCGGCGCCGACGGGGTGATGGTGGACGTCCACCCGCATCCGGAGGCAGCGCTGGTGGACGGCCCGCAGGCGCTGTACGGGGCCTCGCTGGACGAGCTGGCCGAGATCGTCCTGACGCTGCCGGCGCTGCTCGGCCGGACCTCGGCGGCGCACCGGACGGACGGCGTCACCTGACGAACCCGGAACCGTCAGAGGGTCGCGCGCTGGGGTCGGTTCGCGCCTGCTCGGCTGGACTCCGGCGTTAGATTCAGAGGAAACGTTCGCTCAGCACCGCCGACCACACCCAGGGAGACCCGTGACCCAGTACGACACGATCGCTCTGGACTACCAGAGGATCTCCGCCGCCGTGCCGCTCCGCGACGCCGAGTGGCACTCCCTGCGCGTCCGGCTCGGCGACCTCACCGGTCTCTCCGTCCTCGACCTGGCCTGCGGCGACGGGATGGGCACCCGCCTGCTCAGGCAATGGGGTGCCGCGCGCGTGGTCGGCGTCGACATCTCGCCGCAGATGATCGCGCTGGCCCAGCAGCGGGAAGATGCCGAGCCCATGGGGATCGAATACCGTGTCGCGGACGCCGCGGGGCTGGGGAAGATCGGCGAGTTCGACCGGGTCTGCGCCGCTTACCTCCTGCACTATGCCGAGAACCGGGATCAACTACGCCAGATGGCGCAGACGGCCTATGACAACCTCAAGCCGGGCCAGCAGTTCGTGGCGAGCATCGCCAACATCCTGGAGCCGCCGCAGCCCATCCTCGATCAGCGCAAGTACGGGTTCTCCTTCCGCCTGATGGACGACACCCTCCGCGAGGGGGCGGGGCTTCGCGGCACGCTATTCCTCGGCGAGAGGACGGTGGAGTTCGACTTCTACTGGCTGCCCTGGGAAGCGTACGAGGAGGCTTTCCGGGCCGCGGGATTCCGCTCGTGGACGATCGAGCCTTTCCTGATCCCGCCGGACTCGGACCGCAAGCGCGGCGAGGGCTTCTGGGACGAATACCTCGCCAGGCCATCGGGGATGCACATCACCTGCTCCAGATAGCCCGGCTAGCGGCTTGAAATCCCCTCCGGGTTCGTCCGGTGACCCATCGCCGGGCGGGCTAGCGTTAGAGTCGATCTGCCGGCCAGCAGCGGCCAGCCGCCGGTCTCCAGGACCGGCCCGGGCACGTCGGAGGCGTCATGACCAACCCGCTCGACAACGAGGTGTACGGCGACAAGCGCGTCGACGACGACAACGCGGCGCTGAACGGCAACCCCGGCAAGCCGCAGTCGGACTACCAGTTCGACGACGCCGAGCCGGCGCCGGACCCCAGCGACTTCGAGGGCACCCAGGGAACCGGCACGGTCGTCCCGGGCACCGTGGTTCCGATGGACCCCGACGACGAGCCCCGCTAGGCGCGCCGGACCGGGCTCAGCTGCTCGGGGTTCGGCTGCGCCGGGTCCAGCCGGGCGCCGGCCGGTTGCCAGCCGGGCGGGCCGAAGATGTGGCCGAGCTTCGCCTTCAGACCATGCGAGCGCCGGACGTCACGCGCGATGTTCACGAACTCCCCGAACGCCACCTTGATCGGGTTGTAGGTGTCGATGTTCTTGGTCAGCCCGTACGTCGGACGGTGGGTCTCGGGCACGAAGCTGCCGAACATCCGGTCCCAGATGATCAGGATGCCGGCGTAGTTGACGTCGAGGTAGTCGGCGTCGCTGCCGTGGTGCACCCGGTGGTGGGACGGGGTGTTGAACACCGCCTCGAACCAGGCCGGCATCTTCCGGATCTTCTCGGTGTGCAGGAAGAACTGGTAGATCAGGCTCCACGCCATCGCGGTGAAGATCACCCAGGGCGGGATGCCGATCAGCGCCAGCGGCATCCAGAACGGCAGCAGCAGCATCGGCGTCCACTTCTGCCGCAGGGCGGTGGAGAAGTTGTAGTGCGTGGACGAGTGATGCACGATGTGGCCCGCCCAGAAGAACCTGATCCGGTGCGAGGCGCGGTGGAAGCCGTAGTAGGCCAGGTCGTCGGCGAAGAACACCAGCACCCAGGTCCACCAGAGCTGCGGGCTGAGCCGCAGCGGGGTGAGCTCGTAGAGCGCCGCGTACACGACGAGCGCCACCAGCCGCCAGAACAGGTTCACCACCGCGTACCCGACGCCCATCGCCAGGCTGGTCCGGGTGTCGGCGGGGTCGTAGCCGCGCACCGGCTCGACCACGCCGCCGGGGCCGACCGCGAACTGGTCGTGATGCAGGACGTGGATGGCGAGGATCTCCAGGACCAGGAACACCACGAACACCGGGATCGCGAACATCACCGGGTCATGGATCTCGGTCAATGACACCGTGCGCTCCCTTCCTGTCGCTGGTGATCGACGGCTACCGCTGAAAGTAACGCAGAACGGCCGCTCACGCCCTGCTGAGGGCCCGCTTCAGCGCGGCCAGCCCGGCGTCGGTCAGCTGATCGCCGTGCATGCTCAGCGCCCAGTCCCAGCCGTCGGAGGTCCACCGGTGCTGGACCTCCGACCAGCCGAGCTGCCAGTCCTCCTGGGAGCTCGGCCGGCGGGCCAGCATGCCGAGCCCGCCCTCGCCGATGCTCGCCTGGAACGAGCCGTCCGGCTCGTGGACGTGCAGGAGCACCCCCAGGTCCAGCTCCAGCCGGAGCGGCAGCGGCGCGACGTTGGCGCGGAACCACTCGGTCCGCTCGGCCAGGTCCGCCTGCCACTCGCGCTCGTGCTCGGCCCGCTCGTCCTCCTCGGACCGGGCCGGTCCCTCCCAGTGGAACAGCTGGTCGTCGGCGTCCTCGCCGACCACGAATTCGGTCCACTCGTCCACCGCGGCGAACCCGTCGTTGCGCTGCTGCAGCACCAGACCGGTCTCGGCGTCGACGACCAGCTGGACCGGGAACGGCTTGTGGGCCGGCGGCGCGAGCTCCACGGCGTAGGCCGGGCGTCCCAGGAAGGTGGTCTGTTCCACCGGCCCGGTCGGGCGGGTGAAGTCGTCCCCGGTGAACTCGTTGGCCTCCCGGCGGTGCAGCAGCTGGGTGCCGTTGCCGTGATAGGCCACCGCGCTGCTGGGCGACTCCACCGGCACCGGATCGTCGCCGCGGAACTGCCAGCAGCGCTCCTCCCCCACGATCAGCGACGGCCGGCCGTCCGGGTGCTCGAGACGAACCCGCCGGCCGGAGCGCCAGACCCGGGTCAACACCGGCTCCTCCTCGACGGCGTGGCCGACGTCCTCGGGCGTGTCGGCCTGCGGGTCGCCAGCGGGGTCGGCGCCCGGGCCGTCGCCCACCTTGACCTCGGTGAAGCCGGCGAACACCGGCATCGGCTGGCCGGCGAACACCGTCCACCCGAACTCGTGCTGCGACGGGTCGGTCCCCTCCCGGCTGCTGATCACCCCGCGCACCGGCAGGTCGGGGCCGTCGACCATCAACGTCAGCAGTCCCACCCACGAAATCGCACCTGGCGTCGTCATGCCGGTGACCCTAACCGCTGGCCGGCCGGTTCGGCTCAGCTCAACCGGGACAGATACCGAGCCGGCACCTGCCGGGTCAGCCACACCCCGTTCTCCGAGACGCGGAACGCCAGCCCGTCCTGGTGCATGGCGCGGGCGTCGACTGCCAGCACCGCGCACCGGCCGCGGCGCGCGCCGACCCGGCGGGCGGTCTCGACGTCCGGTGACAGGTGCACGTCATGCCGGCTGCCCCGGTGGATGCCCTGCGCCAGGATCGACTCGACGTTGCCGACCGGCGTGCCGTGGTAGAGCCGGTCCGGCGGCACGGCAGGCGGCAGGCCGAGGTCGACGGCGATCGAGTGGCCCTGGTTGGCGCGGATCCGGTCGGTG
>NZ_DASVSG010000080.1:0-30896 GCF_036388195.1 Jatrophihabitans sp.
AGGGATGGTGCACCAGCACGTCGCCGTCGCGCAGGGTCGCGAAGACCGACTTCGGCGTCTCGCCGTCGACGAAACGAGGATGGGTCGCCGGCACGAACGGCTTCTCCTTCAACGCCGGCCGGTCGACGTCATAGACCTGCCAGAGCGCGGTGAGATCGAGCAGGCCCGGAACCCGCAGCACCTGCTCGGGCTCGACGTCGATCTCGCTGGTCAGCAGGTCCAGCACCTGGTCGGCGATGTTCTCGGCCACCTCCAGCCGCACGGCCGGGCCGAACCGGCGCCGGACCAGCTCTCGCTCCAGCGCCTGCAGCAGGTCCTCGTCGCGGTCCTCGTCCACCTCGAAATCGGTGTTGCGGGTGACCCGGAACAGGTGGTGCTGGACGATCTGCATTCCCGGGAACAGCGCCGACAGGTGCGCCGCGATCAACTCCTCGATCGGCAGGAAGCCCGCCGACTCGGCCGTCTTGTGCACCGTGACGAACCGGGGGACGTTGTTGGGCACCTTCACCCGGGCGAACTTGTCCAGCTCCGACCCGGGCTCGCGGACCAGCACCGCCAGGTTGAGCGACAGCCCGGAGATGTAGGGAAAGGGATGCGCCGGGTCGACGGCCAGCGGGGTGAGCACCGGAAAGATCTTGGAGTGGAAGTACTCGGTCAGCTGCTGCTGCTGATCGACGTCGAGGTGTTCCCAGCTCAGGACCCGGATGCCCTCGGCGGCCAGCGCCGGCTCGATGTCGGTGCTGAAGCACCGGGCGTGCCGGGCCACCAGCTCGCGGCTGCGTTCCCCGATCAGGACCATGGTTTCCCGGATGGTGAGCCCGTCCGCGGAGCGAACCCCCAGCCCCATCTCCAGCCGCCGCTTCAACCCGGCCACCCGCACCATGTAGAACTCGTCGAGATTGCTCGCGAAGATCGCCAGGAACTTCATCCGCTCCAGCAGCGGCTGCCGCCGGTCCTCGGCCAGCGCCAGCACCCGGGCGTTGAAGTTCAGCCACGACATCTCCCGGTTGGAGAACCGGCCTTCGGGCAGCTCGGCCTCGCCTTCGACGACCGGCGCCGTCGCGATCGCGCCGGCCGGAGATTCCGCGGAAGCAACAGTGTCGGTCATGAAACCCATTCTGCCCGTCGAAACCCGATCAGCCGACCTCGCTGCCCGGCTGATCACGTCGCCCGGCTGATCACGTCGCCCGGCCGATCACGCCGCCCGGCCGATCACGCTGCCCGGCCGATGGCGCCAGACCGGCTGATGACGCCAGCCCGGCCGATGGCGCCAGCCGTCACACCAGGTGCGCCACCAGCCGGGAGGTCAGCGTTCCCACTCCCAGCTCCAGGCACCGGCGCAGATCGGCCGCGGAGTCCACGTCGCAGCGCAGGCTGGCGGCGGCGTCGAGCTCCAGGGCGCCGGAGTCCAGGTGCCGCTGCGCCGAGCCCGGGCCGAACAGCGGCGCCAGCGGCTCGCCCGGGCCCGCGGCCAGCAGCGTGGTCCCGCTGCCGTCGAGGTCGCGGACGAAGCTCCGTCCGGTAGCCGGCGCCCCGCGCAGCACGGCCAGCAGGTCGGCCGGGCGCAACGCCGGCAGGTCGGCGACCAGAGCGACCACCCCGTCCGCGGGAAACCTCCGGGCCAGCTCAGCGGCCGCCGCGGCCAGCGCCGGGTTCAGGCCGCCGCCCGCGTCGGGCAGGACCTCGATCCCGGCCGGCAGCGCCGGAGGCCCGGATGGTTCTCCGGAGACTCCTCCCGACACGATGAACAGCCCGCCCAGCAGGGGATGGGCCTGCAGTGCGAGCACCGCGTCCAAGGTGTCGAGCTGGATGGCGCGAACCAGTTCGGCGTGGCGATCCTGCTCGCCGGTGGCAGGACGCAGCCGGGTCTTGGCCGGCGCCCCGTGCTTGATCGGAACGAGAACTCGCCATTGCACTCCCAAGATGCTGCCACCAGCGCACGGCGGTGGCAGACTCGCACCCACCGGCGCGGCCCGCCCGGGTCGGAAGTCACCAGGAAGGAACTCGATTGGCACGACGGCACGCGGAGCGGGTGGGGCCGTACATGCGGTTCGCCGTTGTCGTGGTCTACCCCCTGGTCAGCCTGCTGTTCCGGCGCCGCTGGGTGGGCCTGGACCGGATTCCGGTAACCGGCCCGGCGATCGTGGCGGTCAACCACATCTCCTACGCCGATCCGCTGATCTTCGCCCGGTTCATCTGGGATGCCGGCCGGGTGCCGCGCTACCTGGCCAAGGCCAGCCTGTTCACGCTGCCGTTCCCGCTCGGGCGGATCGTCACCGGGGCCGGCCAGATCCCGGTGCACCGCGACACCGCGGACGCGGCCCAGGCGCTGCAGGCCGCCGTGGATGCGCTGGGACGCGGTGAGGTCGTGCTGATCTACCCCGAGGGCACGGTGACCAGGGATCCGGACTTCTGGCCGATGCAGGCCAAGACCGGCGTCGCCCGGCTCGCGCTGCTGGCACCCGGGGTGCCGGTGGTGCCGGTCGGGCAGTGGGGCGCCCAGCACTTCCTCGATTTCTACGCCCGCCGCTTCCGGCCGTTCCCGCGCAAGCAGATCACCATCGCCGCCGGCCCGCCGGTGGATCTGTCCGACTTCGCCGGCAGCGCGCCCGACTCCGAGGTGCTGCACCAGATGACCGACCGGATCATGGCCTCGATCCGGGACCTGGTGGCCGACATCCGCGGCGAGCAGCCACCGGCGCAGTTCTACCGCCGCCCGGCGGCGAAGGAAGGTCAGTCATGACCCGCGCCGCGGTGCTGGGCGCCGGCTCGTGGGGGACCACCTTCGCCAAGGTGCTGGTCGATGCCGGCACCGACACCGTGATCTGGGCCCGCCGGCCCGAGCTTGCCCACACCATCAGCCGCGAGCACGTCAATCCCGACTACCTGACGGGGCTGGCCCTGCCTCGGTCGCTGCAGGCCACCGCGGACGCCGCCGAAGCGCTGGACGGCGCCGATCTGGTGGTGCTGGCGATCCCGTCCCAGACGCTGCGGGAGAACCTGGCCGGCTGGGCCGGGCTGATCCCGGCCGAGGCGACCCTGGTCAGCCTGATGAAAGGCATCGAGCTCGGCACCGTGAAGCGGATGAGCGAGGTGATCAGCGAGGTCGCCGGCGCCGGCGCCGACCGGGTCGCGGTGGTCTCGGGCCCCAACCTGGCGCGCGAGATCGCCATGGAGCAACCGACCGCGACGGTGGTCGCCTGCACCGACACCGACCGCGGCGCGTTGGTGCAGCAGGCGTGCAACGCCCCGTACTTCAGGCCGTACACCAATATCGACGTGGTCGGCACCGAGCTGGGCGGGGCGGTCAAGAACGTCATCGCGCTGGCCTGCGGCATGGCGGCCGGAATGGGTTTCGGGAACAACACCATCGCCTCGCTGATCACCCGCGGCCTGGCCGAGACCTCCAGGCTGGGGATGGCGCTGGGCGCTGATCCGGTGACCTTCGCCGGGCTCGCCGGGCTGGGCGATCTGGTCGCCACCTGCGCCTCGCCGCTGTCGCGCAACCGCAGTTTCGGTGAGCGGCTGGGCAAGGGCGAGAGCCTGGACCAGGCCCAGGAGGCCACCCACGGCCAGGTCGCCGAAGGGGTGAAGTCCTGCCGGTCGGTGCTGGAGCTGGCCAGCCGGCACGGCGTCGACGTCCCGATCACCCGGGTGATGGATTCGGTCTGCTACGGCAACCTCGCCCCGGTGGACGCCGCGCGGCTGCTGATGAGCCGGTCCACGAAGAGCGAGTAGTTCTCCGCTAGCCTCGAAAACCATGGCTCCACGGATACGGATCGCGGTCGTCTACGGCGGGCGCAGCTGCGAGCACCCGATCTCGGTGCTCAGCGCCGGCAGCGTCCTCGCCGCGCTCGACCCGGCCCGGTACGAAGTGCTGACCCTGGGCATCACCAGATCCGGTGGCTGGGTGCGGACCGACGTCCGGCCGCAGGAGCTGCAGATCGCCGACCAGGCGCTGCCCGAGGTGCTGCCGGCCGGCGCCGACGTCGCGCTGCGTCCCGACAACGGCGAGGTGGCGGTCTTCGACCCGGCGTCGGCGATCGCCGTCCTGGACAGCGTCGACCTGGTCTTCCCGGTGCTGCACGGCGCCTACGGCGAGGACGGCACCATCCAGGGGCTGCTGGAGATGGCCGGCGTCGGCTATGTCGGCTCCGGCGTGCTGGCCAGCGCCGCGGCGATGGACAAGGCGTTCGCCAAGACCATGCTCGCAGCCGCGGGGCTCGACGTCGGCCGCTACCTGGTGCTCAAGCCGGGCGATCCGGTCGATGAGCGGGCGCTGGAGGAGCTCGGCCTGCCGGTGTTCGTCAAGCCCGCGCGGGCCGGCTCCAGCATCGGCATCTCGAAGATCCGCTCCCTCGACGAGCTGCCGGCCGCGCTCAAACTCGCCTTCGAGCACGACTCGAAGGTGCTGATCGAGGCCGCCGTGCTGGGACGCGAGATCGAGTGCGGCGTGCTGCAGGACGCCGACGGCACGGTGTCGGCGTCGCTGCCCGCCGAGATCAGGCTGCGCCCGGACTACGACTGGTACAGCTTCGAGGCCAAATACCTCGAGGACGCCTCCGAGTTCGACATTCCGGCCGATGTCGGGGTCGACACCATCCAGGCGATCCAGGACGCGTCCTGCCGGGCGTTCCGGGCGCTGGACTGCGCGGGCCTGGCACGGGTCGACTTCTTCCTCGACCGGGACGGCCGGCTGGTGCTGAACGAGGTGAACACCATGCCGGGGTTCACCGCCATCTCGATGTATCCCAAGATGTGGGCGGCCACCGGCGTCGAGTACTCCGAGCTGCTGGACCGGCTGATCGCCACCGCGCTGGCCCAGCACGCGAAGTAGGCCGGCTCAGCGGTCGGCGCTGCAGATCGGGAGCTTGGCGCCGGTGTTGCCGGCAGCGTCGGTGGCGGTGCACAGCGCGGGCAACGCAGACACCGCCGGCGCCAGCAGCGGCAGCGGCTGGTCCGCGCCGGCCGGCACCGTGACATCGATGGAGACGCTGCGGTCGACGGTCGTGTAGACGGTCCGGTCCCGTTGCGGGTCCGGTTGCCAGAGAACCCTGTTGACCTCCACCAGCTGGGCCGCCTCCGGGGTGCCGAACACCGCGGGCTTGGCAACCCCGCACCGGACCACCACGGCCGGGTCCCCCCAGGCGGCGACGAACGAGGAGTCGGTCTGGGTCCGGCGCGGGGGCAGCTGCCCCAGCTGCACCGGCAGCTTGGCGAAGACCTTGACGCAGGCCGCCTGGGTGGCGGCGTCCGGCTTGGGCGGCGCCGGCGCCGTCACCGCGGGCAGCACCGAGCCCGACGGCGCCGGGTCCTTGTTGTCCGAAGGCTCCGGGGAGTGCCCGGCGGACAGCAGGAACGCCAGCAGCACCGTCATCGGGGCCGCGATCGCGGTGGCGATCACCGCGGCTCGACGTTGTGCGCTGTCGATGGCTCGTCCTCGGGTCGTGCGCTGCCCCGCTGCCGCTAGATATGGACCACCGGGCAGGTCAGGGTGCGGGTGATGCCGGCGACGCCCTGCACCCGGGCCACCACCATCCGGCCCAGCTCGTCCATGCTGGTGGCCTCGGCGCGCACGATCACGTCGTAGGGGCCGGTGACGTCCTCGGCCATCGTGACGCCCTGGAGCTCAGCGATCTCCTGCGCCACCGAGGCGGCCTTGCCGACCTCGGTCTGGATGAGAATGTAGGCGTTGACCGTATCGGGCACGGCACGTCCTTTCGTCGTCGTGGCGTCGGAGCGCTGGGTCGGTGGAGCTGACCGCAGCAGCTAGAACGTAGCGCAACACCGGTGGTCAGTGTCAGGCGCGGACAGCCCGGCGGGGATCATGGGAGGCAGCACCCGAAGGACCGGCCGCCGCCGGCCGGATCGAGAACCGCACGCGCTGGAGGCTGGTCGACATTTCTGAGCCGAGAACGATCGCTGACCTGGGGGAGTTCGGCCTGATCCGGCGGATCACCGCCGCGCTGCCCCCTGCCGAATCGGCGGTGGTCGGCCGGGGTGACGACGCCGCGGTGCTGTCCTTCGCCGACGGCCGGGTGGTCGCCTCGACCGACCTGCTCATCGAGAACCGGCATTTCCGCCGGGATTGGTCGACCGCCAACGACATCGGCCACAAGGCGGCCGCCCGCAACTTCGCCGACATCGTCGCGATGGGCGCCCAGCCGACCGCGCTGCTGGTGGGCCTGGCCGCCCCGGCCGAGCTGGAGCTGAGCTGGCTGGACTCGCTGCTGGCCGGCTTCGCCGAGGAGTGCGCCGAGGTCGGCGCGGCCGTGGTGGGCGGCGATGTCAGCGCGGCCGAGTCGGTGATGCTCGCGGTGACCGCCCTGGGGGACCTGCAGGGTCGCCAGCCGGTCCGGCTGTCCGGCGCGAGGCCCGGCAACGTGGTGGCGGTCACCGGCCGGCTCGGCTGGGCGGCGGCCGGGTTCGCGGTGCTGTCGCGGGGCTTCCGCTCGCCGGTGCAGGTGGTCAACGCCCACCGCCGTCCCGAGCCGCCCTATCGGGAGGGCATCCGGGCCGCCGAGCTGGGCGCCACCGCCATGACCGACGTCTCCGACGGCCTGATCTCCGACCTCGGGCACCTCGCCGAAGCCAGCGGGGTGCGGATCGAGCTGCGCGGCGACGCGCTGGCCCCGGCGGCCAAGCTCCGGGACGTCTCCTCGGCGCTGAACATCGACCCGATGACCTGGGTGCTGGGCGGCGGGGACGACTACGCGCTGGTGGCGACCTTCCCCAACGACACCCGGCTGCCCGACACCTGGCAGGTGATCGGAATGGTCAACGAGGGCTCCGAGGTGCGGGTGGACGGCCTGCGCTGGGCACACCTGGGCCACCAGCACTTCCGCTGAGCCGGGACGGTGGGAGAGAACAACGGGCCGGCTCCCGTAAGGGAACCGGCCCGGTGGATGCTGGCAGGCTGCGGCTAGGCGCGGGTGACCTTGCCGGCCTTCAGGCAGGAGGTGCACACCGAGACCCGGCGGCGGGTGCCCGGCGCGACGAGCGCACGGACGGTCTGCACGTTCGGGTTCCACCGGCGGTGGGTACGGCGGTGCGAGTGCGAGACGGACATGCCGAAGCCGGGCCCCTTGCCGCAGACATCGCAGTGGCTGGCCACAATGGCCTCCTCAAGATCTTGGGTGACGAACGTTCGGACAACCGGCCAAGTGTAGCCAGCGACGTCAGCGCTATCCAAACCGGCAGCCCGGACCGTCCCCAGTAGGGTATCGGCCAGACCGCAACGCCCGGTGTCGGTGAGGAAGGGGCACGGATGCTCGCGCTGCTGGATGCCTCGGCGGTCCGCCGGTGGTGCAGCGCGGTGGTCGATGGCCTCGATGCCCGCCGGGGCGAGATCGATGACCTCAACGTCTTTCCGATCCCCGACGGCGACACCGGCACCAACCTCGCGCTGACCCTGCACAGCGCCGCCGACGCGGTGGCGGCCGACCGTTCGGGCACCGTCGGCGGGGTGCTGGCCGCGATGGCGAAGGGGGCGCTGCTCGGGGCCCGCGGCAATTCCGGAGTGATCGTCTCCCAGATCCTCTCGGGCCTGGCCGAGGCCTGCCACGGCGCGGTCGAGGCGGACGGCCGGCTGCTCGTCAAGGGTTTGCGGATGGCCAGCGACGCGGCCTATGCGGCCGTCGCCGAGCCGGTCGAGGGCACCATGCTGTCGGTCGTGCGGGAGAGCGCGCAGGCCGCCGAGGAGCTCGGCGACGCCCCGGAGCTGGCCGCCGTGGTGTCCGCCGCCGCGTCCGGCGCCACCACCGCGCTGGCCGACACCCCCCAGCAGCTGGCGGTGCTGGCCGAGGCCGGCGTGGTGGACGCCGGCGGCTGCGGCCTGGTGATCCTGCTGGACGCCCTCGCCGCGGTGATCACCGGCCAGGGCGCGCCCGGACCGGCGCAGCTGCCACCGGCCCGCAGCCGGCAGGGGCTGGAAACGGTGCGCGAGTCCGGCAGCCCGGAGTTCGGCTACGAGGTGCAGTACCTGCTGCACGCCCCGGAATCGGCGCTGTCCTCGCTGAAGGCGGTGCTCGCCGAGCTCGGTGACTCCCTCGCCGTGGTCGGGACCGGCGACGGCCTGTTCAACGTCCACGTGCACGTCAACGACGTGGGCGCGGCGATCGAGGCCGGCATCGAGGCCGGCCGGCCGCACCGGATCACCGTCGTCCGGTTCGCCGACCAGGTCGCCACCCAACCAGCGCGGACCGGCCGCTCAGGCACCGCCCTGGTCGCCGTGGCGCCCGGGGACGGGCTGGCCGACCTGTTCCGCTCCGAGGGGGTGGCCGTCGTCGAGGGTGGGCCGAGCGAGAGCACGGCCCCGTCCGCGGACCGGGTGCTGGCCGAGATCCTGCAGACCGGCGCCGGCCAGGTGATCCTGCTCCCGAACGCCCCGGCGATGCGGGCGGTGGCCGAGGCCGCTGCCGCCCAGGCCCGCGAGCAGGACGTCAACGTCGCGGTGATCCCCACCAAGTCGCCGGTGCAGGGGCTGGCCGCCGTCGCGGTGCACGACGGGACCCGGCGGTTCGAGGACAACGTGATCGCGCTGGCCGAGGCCGCCCTCACCACCCGGTTCGCCGAGGTGACCATCGCGGCCGGTGACTCCATCACCTACGCCGGCCGGTGCTCGGCCGGTGACGTCCTCGGCCTGATCGACGGCGAGGTGGTCGAGATCGGCTCCGACGTCGGCGAGGTCGGGATCAGCCTGGTCAGCCGGCTGGTGGCCGCCGGCGGTGAGCTGGTGACGGTGCTCTCCGGCGCCGACCCGGGCGCGGAGGCCGCCGCGGACGCGCTGCACAGCTACCTGCGCAGCCGGCATCCGCTCGTCGAGGTCGGCGTGTTCGTCGGTGGCCAGCCCGGGTTCCCGTTGCTGATCGGGGTCGAGTAACCGGTCTGGCACAGTGGCGTCATGGCGACCCGCACCACCCTGCTGCGCGACGTGCTGGGCGGCAAGTCCAGCAAGGCGGTCGAGAAGGCGCTGGGGTACACGACGGTGGGCCAGCTGATCCGGCACTACCCCCGCCGGTTCAACGAGCGGGGCGAGCTGACCGACCTCTCCAAGCTGGTCGAGGGCGAGGAGGTGACGGTGCTGGCCGAGGTGGAGTCCACCAGCACCCGCCGCATCCCCGGCCGCAAGCTCAACATCCTCGAGGTCTCGATCCGCTCCGGCCGGCACCGCGCGACGTTGAGCTTCTTCAACCAGCCCTGGCGCGAGCGCGACCTGCGGCCCGGCCGGCAGGGCATGTTCGCCGGCAAGGTGACCAGGTTCCGCGACAAGCTGCAGCTGAACTCCCCGGACTACATCCTGCTGGGAGACACCGGCCTCGACGGCCCGGAGCTGGCCGAGGAGCAGGCGCAGGACTTCGCCGGCGCGCTGCTGCCGGTGTACCCGGCCGCCGCGGGGCTGCCGTCCTGGACCATCGCGCGCTGCGTCCGGCTGGCGCTGGACCAGCTGGACCCGGTGCCCGATCCGCTGCTGGCGCCGGTCCGGGCCCGTGCGTCGGTGATGGAGCTGGACGCGGCGCTGCGCCGGATCCACCGGCCGGAGACGATGGCCGAGTACCACCAGGCGCGCCGGCGGCTGGCCTTCGACGAGGCGCTGGGCGTCCAGCTGGTGCTCGCGCAGCGCCGGCATGCCAGCGCCGCCAATCCGGCGCTGGCCCGGCCCCGGGTGGCCGGTGGCCTGGTCGATGCCTTCCAGCGGCGGCTGCCGTTCGAGTTCACCGGGGAGCAGCGCGAGATCGCGGCGGTGATCGAGGGCGAGCTGGCCGCGTCCCACCCGATGCACCGGCTGCTGCAGGGCGAGGTGGGCTCCGGCAAGACGGTGCTCGCGTTGCGCGCGATGCTCCAGGTCGTCGACGCCGGCGCCCAGGCCGCGCTGCTGGCGCCCACCGAGGTGCTGGCCGCCCAGCACGAGCGCAGCATCACCGACCTGCTCGGCGGGCTGGCCCAGGCGGGCCGGCTGGGCGGGGAGGAGCAGGGCACCCAGGTGGTGCTGCTGACCGGGTCGATGTCGACGCCGGCCCGCCGCGCCGCGCTGCTGGAGATCGCCTCCGGAGCGGCCGGGATCGTGATCGGCACCCACGCGCTGATCCAGGACCAGGTGCAGTTCGCCGAGCTCGGCCTGGTGGTCATCGACGAGCAGCACCGGTTCGGGGTGGAGCAGCGCGATGCCCTGCGCAGCAAGGCCGCCAGCCCGCCGCACCTGCTGGTGATGACCGCCACCCCGATCCCGCGGACGGTCGCGATGACGGTCTTCGGGGACCTGGAGACCTCCGAGCTGCACGAGCTGCCCGGCGGCCGGGGGACGGTGAGCAGCACCGTGGTGCCGGTCACCGAGCGTCCGGACTGGCTGGAGCGGGTCTGGCAGCGAATCCGGGAGGAGGTCGCCGAGGGCCGGCAGGCGTTTCTCGTCTGCCCCCGGATCGGCGATGACTCCGACGCCGAGGACATCGGCGCGTCCGGCGAGGACCAGCCCCAGACCGCGTCCGTGCTGGGGACCTACGCCGAGTTGAGCAGCGACCAGCTGCGCGGGCTGCGGCTGGGCCAGCTGCACGGGCGGATGCCGGCCGAGGACAAGAGCGCCGTGATGTCGGCGTTCGCCGCCGGCGGCCTGGACGTGCTGGTGGCCACCACCGTCATCGAGGTCGGCATCAACGTGCCCAATGCCTCGCTGATGGTCATCCTGGACGCCGACCGGTTCGGCGTGTCGCAGCTGCACCAGTTACGCGGCCGGATCGGCCGGGGCGCGCACCCGGGCCTGTGCCTGATGCTCAGCCAGCTCCCGTTCGGCCACCCGGCGCTGCAACGGCTGGAGGAGGTCGCCAAGACCACCGACGGCTTCGCCCTGGCCGAGCTCGACCTCACCCAGCGGCGGGAGGGCGATGTGCTCGGCGCGGCCCAGTCCGGCCGGAAGTCCCAGCTGAAGCTGCTCTCGCTGCTGCAGGACGAGCAGCTGATCCGGGCTGCCCGCGCCGAGGCCCAGCTGGTGGTCGAGGCCGATCCGGAGCTCACCGACCACCCGGGCCTGCGGGAGTTCCTCTGGGACTCCTTCGACTCCGACCGGACGGAGTTCCTGCACAAGTCCTGAGGCTGGCCTGCCCGGACGCGCCGGTCAGCGGGCCAGCACCGGCGGCGCCTGCAGCATCAGGTCGCCGATCCGGATGTCCGGGCGCAGCGGCCGCAGCAGCCCCGGCCGCCACAGCACCAGCTCGGTGCGCCGGCCCTGGTTGAGCGCGATGACGAGCCAGTTGCCCTGCGCTGAGAAGGTCAGGCCCGGCAGCTCCGTCGGGGGCAGCGTCAAGCCGCCGACCCGCTCCAGCGCGCCGGTGTCCAGGTGCAGCACGGCCACGTCGAACGGCGGCCCGAAGCCCACGGCGTCGGTTCGCGGGCCCTCGTAGATCTGGGCCAGCGGAAAGGCGAACAGGGTGCGGTCGGGACTGAGCACGCCGCCGGCCACCGAGGTCTCGACCGGCAGGACGTATTTGCCTATGTCCTGCTCACCGGTGGCCAGGTCCAGGCGGTGCAGCAGGCAGGCCGCCGTCAGGGTGCACGGCTCTGGCGTCCACAGCACCACGCCGGCGCTGGCGGTGACCGAGCTGGCCCGGCCGATCCGGCTGCCGAGCCGGCGGCTGGCCAGGTCGTAGCTGACCAGGGTGCCCGAGGACGCGCTGCGCCGCTCCGCCGCGGAGCTGGTGAGCCCGATCAGCTGGTGGCCGTGCACCGCGACCGGGGTGAGCCCGGCCGGCAGCCGGACCACCCCGGGGCCGGGCAGCTGCACCATGGTGATCGGCCCGTCGGTGGCGATGTCTGCCACCTCGGCCGCCCACACCCCGCCGCGGCCGTCGCTGAAGAGCGAGTCGATGTGCCGGTCGCTGGCCAGCACCAGGTGGCTGGAGTCCGGGCCGACCTGCAGCACCTGGCTGGTGTCGGTGGACTCGCACCCCTGCACCAGGGCGTAGCTGGCGCCGGCGCTGCCGGGCACCAGCTGGGTGATGAACCGCTGCGAGGGCAGGCTCAGCCCGGGCGTGGACGTCACGGACCTGGCATCGACATCGACCGTGTGCACCGACTGGCCGCCGACCTGCAGCCGGACGCCGGTGCTGGCCCGGAGCGGGACGGCGGTCATGATCGGCTGGTAGCGCACCGAGCCGCAGGACGCCGGCGCGGTGGGCCACGGCTGGCCGAATGCCAGCAGGGTGGGCACCGGCGCGGGCGCAGGCGCCTGGACGGCCGGCGTGCGGGTGGGCGCCGCCGCGTGCTCGCCGGTCACCGCGACCGCGATGAACCCGGTGGCCGCCGCGCCGGCTGCCAGGGCGGCCGCCCAGCGGATCCGCCGGTCGTGTGCCAGCCCGATCAGCCGCGGGGGCGCCCGCCGCCGCTGGGGCGCCGGGTGCTGGCCGCCGGGTGCGGCGCCGGGATCGTCATAGTCCTCGGACAGCACGACGAAGCTCGGCGGGTCGGGTTGCTGGGCCACCCGTCCAGCATCAGCCACCGCGACCCGGGCCACAACACCGCGGGCCGCTGCGGGGGTGAGCGGCGCCCAGTTCTTGAAGAGGGCCTAGTTCTTGAAGAGGGTCTAGTTCTCGAAGAGGGTCTAGTTCTCGAAGAGGGCCTAGTTCTCGAAGAGGCAGAACGGGTGCCCCACCGGATCGAAGCACACCCGGACATCGTCCTGCGGCTGGAATTCGGCCAGCACCGCGCCGGCAGCCAGGGCGTGCTCGACCGCGCGCTCCAGATCGTCGACCCTGAAGTCGAGGTGGATCATCATCTGCTGCTCCGGCGGCTGGGTCGGCCAGCTCGGTCGCTGGTAGGCGGGCTCGCTCTGGAAGGACAGGCCCGTGCTCGCGTCCGGGCTCCGGAGTTTCGCCCAGCCCGGCTCGTCCTGCTCCCGGGCCCAGCCGAGCAGCCGCTCGTAGAAGCTCGCCAGCTCCTGCGCATCGGGGCAGTCCAGCACGACGCCCCACAAGGTCATCCGTGGCCGTGGCATTCGTTCTCCTTCGTCATATGGACAGGCGGGTACAGGCTGTGCTTCCAAGCCCATTCCAGCACGACGCCGACGCTGCCCGGCATTAGGCTGGATGCGTGACGCGGATCGTGGGTGGTCAGGCGCGTGGCAGGCGGCTGGCAGTGCCGCCCCGGGCGACTCGTCCCACGTCCGAGCGGGCTCGGGAGGCGCTGTTCAACACCCTGCGCGGCGAGCTGGACCTCACCGGAGCCCGGGTGCTGGACCTGTACGCCGGCTCCGGCGCGGTCGGGCTGGAGGCGCTGTCGCGGGGGGCCAAGGCCGCGGTGTTCGTCGAGTCCGACCGCCGCGCCGCCACGGTGCTGCAGGACAACATCACCGCGCTCCGGCTGGAGGGCGCCACCGTGCACCGGTGCCCGGCGGCCACCTTCCTCAGCGCGGTGGGCGCCGCCGAGCCCTTCGACCTGGTGTTCCTCGACCCGCCGTACTCCGTCCCGACCGCCTCGGTCAGCACCCTGCTGGCCGCGCTCGCCGAGGACCGCTGGCTGGTTCCCGGCGGCGTCGTGGTGGTGGAACGGTCCTCGCGGGAGGCGCCGCTGCCGTGGCCGAATGAGATCAAGGCCATCAAGCAGCGACGCTACGGCGAGGGTTGCCTTTGGTACGGTCGCCGGGAGTAGCAGTCCTCACCGCCCGCCGCGACGCTGCCAGCGGGCGGCCCCATCCGAAGGTGCCGAGATGAGCGCTGAGCCGATAGTCCGCAAGGTCGCCTGCCCGGGCTCCTTCGATCCCGTCACCAATGGCCACCTCGACATCATCGGCCGGGCTGCCGGTCTCTACGACGAGGTCGTGGTGGCGGTGCTGGTCAACCGCAACAAGTCCAGCCTGTTCACCGTCGAGGAGCGGATCTCGATGCTCACCGAGGTGACCGCCGGCTACGGCAACGTCCGGGTCGACTCGTTCTACGGGCTGCTGGTCGACTACTGCCGGACCCACGAGATCCCGGTGATCATCAAGGGCCTGCGGGCGGTCAGCGACTTCGACTACGAGCTGCAGATGGCCCAGATGAACCGGGGGCTGGCCGGCGTCGACACGGTGTTCATGCCGACCAACCCGGAGTACAGCTTCCTGGCCTCCAGCCTGGTCAAGGAGATCGCCACCTACGGCGGGGACGTCAGCAGCCTGCTGCCGGTCTCGGTGCACAAGCGGCTGCTGAGCCGGCTGGACGAGGTCCGGCGATGACCGACCACACCCTGGCGCGGGCCGATGAGGTGCTGACCGAGCTGGTCGAGCTCATCGAGACCGCGCGCACGCTGCCGATGTCCTCCTCCTGCGTGGTGCCGCGCGAGCGCACCCTGGATCTGCTGGACGCGCTGCGCGAGGTGCTGCCGCCCGAGCTCGGCGAAGCCCGGCGGGTGATGGCCCACCGCGACCAGATCCGCTCGGAGGCCGACCGGCTGGCCGAGGAGCAGCTGCAGCGCGCCCAGGAACAGGCGGCGGCCACGGTGGCCGCGGCCGAGACGCAGGCGCGCGCTGCCGTCGAGGCGGCCGAGCACCAGGCCCGGACGAGCCTGGCGGCCGCCACGGCGCAGGCTGCGGAGCTGGTCGAAGCCGGCCGGCGGGAGCAGGAGCAGCTGGTGTCGGCGGCCAGCGTCCACCAGGCCGCGGTCAGCGAGGCGGCCCGGCTCCGCTCCGAAGCCGAGGAGGACGCCCGCTCGATGCTGGCCGCGGCCCGGGAGCAGGCCGACACGCTCACCGCGCAGGCGCACAGCTACGCCTCTGCCACCCTGTCGGAGCTGGTGGAGCACCTGCAGCGGCTGACGGCCACCGCCGAGAACGGCCGCAACGCGCTCAGCCAGCCCTGAGCGTCGCGGGCCGGCCCTAGCCGCCGATTTTCGCCCGGTGGAAGGCTCAGGTATCCTGAACAACGGCCAAATCCGTGTTTGGGCCAAGCTTGACAGGGCGGCTCACCGAGCCGCTGAGAGATCACACCGGTAGAGGTCGTCAGTGAACCCGCGCAGCCCGTACGTCCTGGACACCCGGGAGCTCGGCCGCAGGGCAGGTTTGCAGCGGCAGTACCGGCGAGAGATCTCAGCTCCTGCCAAACTCGGCCTGGACATGATCGGCGTGCCCGAGGGCTCGCTGCTCGTGGTGGATGTCCGGCTGGAATCGGTGACCGAAGGCGTCCTGGCGACCGGGACGGTCACCGGGACCGTCGCCGGCGAATGCGGGCGGTGCCTGACCGGCTTCACCGAGGACCTGGAGGTCGACTTCGTCGAGCTGTTCGCCTATCCGGACAGCGCGACCGAGGAGACCACCGATCCCGATGAGGTGCCACGGCTCGAGGGCGATCACCTCGATCTCGAGCCGGTGGTCCGCGACACCGTGGTGCTCAGCCTTCCGCTGACGCCGCTGTGCCGTCCGGACTGCGGCGGGCTGTGCCCCCAGTGCGGGGAACGGCTCGACGATCTGCCCTCCGACCACACGCACGTCCAGCTCGACCCGCGCTGGGCCGCTCTCGCCGAGCGGTTCGGGGTGGCCGACAACTCAGTGTCCGACAGTCCAACCCAGAGTCAGGAGTAACCGCAGTGGCCGTTCCGAAGCGGAAGATGTCGCGTGCCAACACCCGGGCACGACGCTCGCAGTGGAAGACCAGCGCCCCCACTCTGGTCACCTGCCCCAACCGTGCCTGTGGCCAGCCCAAGCTGCCGCACACCGCGTGCGCCAACTGCGGCCAGTACGACGGTCGGCAGGTCCTCGCGGTCTGAGCCACCGCGATGACTGGCGCCGGTCTCCGGAACGGGGACTGCTAGGGGTGGCGGCCAAGGCCGTTTCCACCGCCGACCCGGCCGAGCTGGCCGCGGAGCTCGGGGTTCAGCTGGACCCCGAGCTCCTTCGTCGTGCCCTGACCCATCGGTCCTTCGCCTACGAGAACGGCGACCTGCCGCACAACGAGCGGCTGGAGTTCCTCGGCGACTCGGTGCTGGGCGTGGTGATCACCGAATCGCTCTACCGCGCGCACCCGGACCTGGCCGAGGGACGGCTGGCCAAGCTGCGCGCGTCCGTGGTCAACATGCGGGCCCTGGCCGAGGTGGCGCGCCAGATCGGCCCCGGCGGCATCGGCAAGTACATCCTGCTGGGCCGGGGCGAGGACGCCACCGGCGGCCGGAACAAGCCCTCGATCCTCGCCGACACGCTGGAGGCGATCCTGGGCGCGATCTACCTCGAGCACGGCCTGGAGGTGGCCGCCCGGGTGGTCCACCAGCTGTTCGACCCGGTGCTCGCCGCCGCCCCCGGCTACGGCGCGGCGCTGGACTGGAAGACCTCGCTGCAGGAACTCACCGCGGTGCGCGGGCTGGGGGTTCCCGACTACGTGATCACGTCCGAGGGCCCCGACCACGCCAAGTCCTTCACCGCGGCCGCCGTGGTGGACGGCGTCACCTACGGCGTCCGGACCGGCCGCAACAAGAAGGAGGCCGAGCAGGCGGCGGCCGAGGCTGCCTGGCGGGCGCTCTCGCCGGAGGCGCCGGCCGAGGTCCCCGAGCTGGCCGAGGCTGCGGAGCTGCCCGAGGCTGCGGAGCTGCCCGAGGCTGCCGAGCTGCCCGAGGCTGCCGAGTTGGGCGAGGTCCCCGACCTGCCCGAGCCTTCGCGCCCCGACATCCCCGCGGCCGGCTGACATGCCCGAGCTTCCCGAGGTCGAGACGGTGCGGGCCGGCCTGGCCCGCTGGGTCGCCGGGCGCACCATCGCCGAGGTCGACTCGCTGCACCCCCGCGCCATCCGCCGGCACCTGGCCGGCCCGCTGGACCTGACCCAGCGTCTCCTCGGGCAGCGGATCGGCACGGCCCAACGGCGGGGCAAGTACCTGTGGCTGCCGCTGGAGGACGGCCCGTCCTGCCTGATCGGGCACCTCGGGATGAGCGGGCAGCTGCTGATCCTCCCGCCCGGCACCCCGCCCGGCCCGCACTTGCGCGCCCGGATCGGCTTCACCGACGGCGGCGACGAGCTGCGCTTCGTCGACCAGCGGACCTTCGGCGGCCTGCACCTGGACGAGCTGGTGCCCGACGGCCCCACCACGGTTCCGGCCGGCATCGCCCACATCGCCCGCGACCCGCTGGACGACCACTTCGACGACGCGGGCTGGATCAATTCGGTGCGCCGTCGCAACACCACCATCAAGCGGGCGCTGCTGGACCAGTCCTCGATCTCCGGGGTGGGCAACATCTACGCCGACGAGGCGCTGTGGCGGGCCAGGCTGCACGGGGACCGGCCGACCGCGGGGCTGTCCCGCCAGGCGCTGACCACCCTGCTGGCCGAGCTCCGGCTGGTGTTCGCCGAGGCGCTGCGGGCCGGCGGCACCTCCTTCGACTCGCTGTACGTCAACGTCAACGGCGACAGCGGCTACTTCGATCGCTCCCTGAACGCCTACGGCCGGGAGGGCGAGCCGTGCGGCCGGTGCGGCCGGTCGATCGCGCGGGCCAAGTGGATGAACCGGTCGTCCTACTTCTGCCCGAAGTGCCAGCGCCCGCCCCGGCGCGTCCTGGCGTGACAGCAGGGTTCGGTCATGGGTGAGGAGCCGGTCCGCCTGACGGCCCTGGTGTCCGGCCAGGTGCAAGGAGTCGGGTTCCGGTGGTGGACGCGGTGCCGGGCCCTGGAGCTGGGCCTGGTCGGCCAGGCGGCGAACCTGCCGGACGGCCGGGTGCAGGTCAGCGCCGAGGGCGCCCGGGGTGACTGCGAGCGGCTGGTCGAGCTGCTGCGCGGCGGGGCCACGCCGGGGGATGTCGACGGCGTGCAGGCCAGCTTCGGGCCCGCCGAGGGCGGCTTCACCGGCTTCGTCGAGCGCTGAGAGCCAGCTCACACTCGTCGGCCAAAATCAAGGCCATGATCACGTCGAGTGTGATTTGTATCTAAGCCGTGACGGTGCGACCATGGTGGACATACATTCCCCACCGGCCGGCTCGCCGGAAGCCCGCGGCGCCCCACGCGTCGCCCGCTCCGCAGCCGAGCGGCCCGCAAGTCCGTGAAAGGTCGTCACATGGCCAGGGCGCTGCTGGGATACCTTCCCACCTCCTCAGACCGCTACCTCGCCGAAGAGGTGGCGCGGCTCAAGGGCCGGGTACGGGCCCTCGAAGCCGAGTTGGCTGAGCTGAGAGCATCGCAGGAATCCGAGCAACTGCTCGACGAGTTCCACCGCATCACCAGCGGCGCCTCAGCGCTCGCCTGAGCCACTCCGGGCAGCCGGCGCGCTAGCCTCTGCACCAGGCGCGGCCGCGGTCACGCCTGCCGTGCCGCCGAGCTACGTCCGGAGCCTGAGTGCATCTCAAGTCGCTGACCCTGAAGGGCTTCAAGTCCTTCGCCTCGGCCACCACCCTGCGCTTCGAACCGGGTATCACGGCCGTCGTCGGGCCCAACGGCTCAGGCAAGTCCAACGTGGTCGACGCCATCGCCTGGGTGCTCGGTGAGCAGGGCGCCAAGGCGCTGCGCGGCGGCAAGATGGAGGACGTCATCTTCGCCGGCACCGCCGGCCGCCCGCCGCTGGGCCGGGCCGAGGTCACGCTCACCATCGACAACACCGACGGCGCGCTGCCGATCGAGTATGCCGAGGTCTCGATCACCCGCCGGATGTTCCGCGACGGGGCCAGCGACTACGAGATCAACGGAGAAGGGGCTCGGCTCCTCGATATCCAGGAGCTGCTGTCGGACTCCGGGATCGGCCGTGAGATGCACGTCATCGTCGGCCAGGGCCAGCTGGACTCCATCCTGTCGGCCCGGCCCGAGGACCGGCGGGGCTTCATCGAAGAGGCTGCCGGGGTGCTCAAGCACCGCAAGCGCAAGGAGAAGGCGCTTCGCAAGCTGGACGCCATGCAGGCCAACCTCACCCGGCTCACCGACCTGACCGGTGAGCTGCGCCGCCAGCTGAAGCCGCTGGGCAAGCAGGCCGAGATCGCCCGCCGGGCCGCCGGCGTGCAGGCCGAGCTGCGCGACGCCCGGCTGCGGCTGCTGGCCGATGACCTGAGCACCCTGCGGCAGAGCCTGGAGGCCGACGTCGCCGACGAGACCGCCGTCCGGCAGCGCCGGGCCGAGGTCGAGCAGTCGCTGGCCGAGGCGGTGGCGGCCGAGGCCGAGCTGGAAGCGGCGCTGGCGGCCGACGCCCCGGCCGCCGCCGCGGCCCAGGAGGTCTTCTTCGGCCTGTCCGCGCTGTCCGAGCGGTTCGCGGGCACCCAGAAGCTGGCCGCCCAGCGGCTGCGGCACCTGTCGGAGTTCGCCGAGCAGGAACGGCTGAGCCGGGACCCACAGGAGCTGGAGCAGGAGGCTGCCGAGGTCCGGGCGGCCGAGGAGGAGCTGACCGCCCAGCTGACCGCGGCGCGGCAGGTGCTGCAGGACGCGGTGGCCCGACGGCAGCAGGACGAGCGCGAGCTGGCCGACGCCGAGCGGGCGGTGCTGGCCGCGGCTCGGGCGGTCGCCGACCGCCGGGAGGGGCTGGCCAAGCTGGCCGGCCAGGTCAACGCGCTGCGCAGCCGGGCGTCGGCCGGCGGGGACGAGATCGCCCGGATCGCGGCGGCCGCCACCCAGGCCCGGGCCCGCGCCGCGGCGGCTCGTGCCGAGCTGGAATCCGCGCACGGCGAGGTCGGCGCCCTGGATCAGGGCGAGCTGGACCTCGATGCCCGCCATGAGGCCGCGCTGGCCCGGCACGCCGAGGCGGCCGAGCGGCTGCGCGAGCTCACCGAGGCACACCGGACGGCCGAGCGGGAGCGCTCCACCTGGACCGCCCGCCGGGAGGCGCTGGCGATGGGGCTGACCCGCAAGGACGGCGCCGGAGCGCTGCTGGCCGCCGGGTCGCGGTTGCCGGGACTGCTCGGCTCGGTGGCCGCGCTGCTGAGCGTCGAGCCCGGCTACGAGGCCGCGCTGACCGCCGCGCTGGGCGTCCTGGCCGACGCGGTGGCGGTCAGCTCCCCGTCCGACGCCCGGGCGGCGTTGGACCTGCTCCAGAGCACCGAGGGCGGCCGGGCCGGGCTGGTGGTCGGCGGCGCTGCCGAGCCTCCCGATCGCGCGGGCTGGCCTGCGCTGCCGGACGGCGCCCGGTGGGCGGTCGAGGTGATCAGCTGTCCCCGGCCGCTGCGGGCAGCGGTGGAGGCGGCGCTGGCCCAGGTCGCCGTGGTGGCAGACCTCGACGAGGCCGAACGGCTGATCGCCGAGCACGGCGAGGTCCGGGCGGTCACCCGGTCCGGTGACGTGCTGGGCCGCAGCTGGGCGGCCGGTGGCTCCTCGTCCTCGCCCAGCGCGCTGGAGGTGCAGGCCGCGGTGGACGAGGCCGACCAGCGGGCCACCGAGGCGGCGACCGCCTTCGACCGGCTGGAGGCCGAGCTCACCGAGGCCCGGCAGGCGGCCGCCGGCCTGCAGGCCGAGGTCGAGGCCACCCTCGATGCCCTGAACGAATCCGATGCCCGGTTGAACGCGGTCGCCGAGCGGCTTGCCCAGCTGGCCCAGGCCGAACGCTCGGCCACCGGCGAGGCCGAGCGGCTGGACCTTGCCCGCCAGGCCGCCGAGAGCGCCCGGGACTCCGACCTCGCCGGCCTGGTGGAGCTGGAGGAGCGGCTGCGGCTGGCCGAGGCCGAGCCGACCGAGCAGGAGCCGCCGGTCGCCGACCGCGATGCCCAGGCCGCCCGGGTGGCCGCTGCCCGGCAGGCCGAGATGGAGGCCCGGCTGACCGTCCGGACCCAGGAGGAGCGGGTCCGCGCGCTGGCCGGCCGGGCCGAGCAGCTGCTCCGCGCGGCGCAGGCCGAGCGGGAGGCCCGGGCCCGTTCCGAAGCCGCCCGGATCGCCCGGGCCCGCGGCGCCCGGATCGCCGCGGCGGTCGAGGCCGCCGCCGGCGCGGCCCTCGCCGAACTGGGCCGGGCGCTGGCCCGGGCCGTGCAGCAGCGCGACGCCATCACCGCCGCCCGGGCCGAACGGGACGCCGCGCTCAGGACCGCGCGGGCAGCGGTGCGTGAGCTGGGCACGGAGCTGGCCCGGCTGACCGATGCCGTCCACCGGGACGAGGTGGCCCGCGCCGAGCACCGGTTGCGGATCGAGCAGCTGGAGACCCGGGCGGCCGAGGAGTACGGAATCGAGGCCGACGCCCTGCTCGCCGAGTACGGCAGCGACCAGCCGGTGCCGCCCTCGGCCCAGGAGCTGGCCGAGTTCAGGGTTGCCAAGGAGCGCGGCGAGGACGTCGTCGCCCCACAACCGGGCCCGTACGACCGCCGCTCGGTGGAGAAGCGGGTCACCCGCGCCGAGCGCGAGCTGGCGTTGCTCGGCAAGGTGAACCCGCTGGCGCTGGAGGAGTTCGCCGCCCTGGAGGAGCGCCACCAGTTCCTGGCCACCCAGCTGGAGGACCTGAAGAACACCCGCCGCGACCTGCTGACCGTGGTCAAGGAGGTCGACGACCGGATCCTGGAGGTGTTCACCGCCGCCTACCACGACGTGGCGCGGGAGTTCGAGGTGGTCTTCGCGACGCTGTTCCCCGGCGGCGAGGGACGGCTGGTGCTGACCGAGCCCGAGGACATGCTCACCACCGGCATCGACGTCGAGGCCCGCCCGCCCGGCAAGAAGGTCAAGCGGCTGTCGCTGCTGTCCGGCGGTGAGCGGTCGCTGACCGCGGTGGCGATGCTGGTGGCCATCTTCCGCGCCCGTCCGAGCCCTTTCTACGTGATGGACGAGGTCGAGGCGGCCCTGGACGACGTCAACCTCGGCCGGCTGGTGGGCCTGATCGGCGAGCTGCGTTCGAGCAGCCAGCTGATCGTGATCACCCACCAGAAGCGCACCATGGAGGTCGCCGACGCCCTGTACGGGGTCGCGATGCGCGGCGACGGGATCAGCCAGGTGATCAGCCAGCGGCTGCGCGACGGGGCCGAGGAGTCCGACCGGATCGCCGCCGCCGGCTAACGCGCAGCAACCCACTCCCGGCCGCACGCGAGGCGTCCCCGTGGCAGGAACCGCCCCGTCCGGCTGAGAGACTGTAGGCGTGCTCGAATTCCTGCTGATCGCCATAGCCATCGTCGTCATCGCCCTCGGCCTGATCGTCTCGCTGGTGGCGCCGCGGGCCCGGTTGGGCCGCCGCCGCCGCGAAGTCCCGCCGCCACCGACCGGCCTGTCCACCACATCACCGCAGGCCGGCCCGCCCGCCGGCTCGGTCGACACCCTGCCCGCCCCGCCGGAGCCGCACACGGCGACGGCGCTGCCCGACGTGGCCAGCGCTCCGGTGCTCGACGTCCCGGAGCCCACCGCCGGCCGGATGCAGCGGCTGCGGGCCCGGCTGTCCCGGTCGCAGAACGTGCTGGGCCGCAGCCTGCTGGCCGTGCTGGCCCGGGACCGGCTCGACGACGAGGCCTGGGAGGAGGTGGAGGACGCGCTCCTCGGCGCCGATGTCGGGGTGAAGCCCACCACCGAGATCGTGGAGCGGCTGCGCACCCGGACCCAGGTGCTGGGCACCCGCGACCCGGCCCAGCTGCGCGCCCTGCTGGCCGAGGAGCTGGTCACCGCGCTGCAACCGGACCTGGATCGGACCCTGCACACCATCAGCACCGGCGACGGCCCCGCCGTGGTGCTGGTGGTCGGCGTGAACGGCACCGGCAAGACCACCACCTGCGGCAAGCTGGCCCGGGTGCTGGTGGCCGACGGCCGCAGCGTGCTGCTGGGGGCTGCCGACACCTTCCGGGCCGCGGCCGCCGACCAGCTGCAGACCTGGGGCGCCCGGGTGGGCGCCGAGACCGTCCGCGGGCCCGAGGGCGGCGATCCGGCCAGCGTGGCGTTCGACGCCGTCCGGGCCGGCAAGGACGCCGGGGTCGACACCGTGGTGATCGACACCGCCGGGCGGCTGCACACCAAGGTCGGGCTGATGGACGAGCTGGGCAAGCTCAAGCGCGTGGTGGAGAAGCACGGCCCGATCAACGAGACGCTGCTGGTGCTCGATGCCACCACCGGGCAGAACGGCCTCACCCAGGCCCGGGTGTTCACCGAGGTCGCCGATGTGACGGGCGTGGTGCTGACCAAGCTGGACGGCACCGCCAAGGGCGGCATCGTGATCAGCGTGCAGCGCGAGCTCGGGGTGCCGGTCAAGCTGATCGGCCTGGGCGAGGGCGCCGATGATCTGGCGCCGTTCGAGCCGGTGGAGTTCGTCGACGCTTTGCTGGGCTGACGCTCGGGCCTACCAGCTGTCAGGCATACCAACCCGGCGATACCCCGCCGTCGGCGGTATCTGGCAAGCTCCGCGGAGAGAGTCGCAACGGCGCGGTTCTCAACGGCGTGGAGGAGCAGTGCGGTGAAGGCGTTGTTCAAGTCGGCGGCCCAGCCCGGGTTCGAGTTCGTCGACCGGCCCGAGCCCGAGCCGTCGGCGGCGGAGGTGAAGGTGCGGGTGCTGCGCACCGGCCTGTGCGGCACCGACCTGCACATCCAGTCCTGGGACGCCTGGGCGCAGAGCGAGATCCGGGCCCCGCTGATCCCCGGCCACGAGTTCTACGGCGAGGTGGTCCAGATCGGGGCGGCGGTCCGGGACGTCAAGGTCGGTGACCGGGTCTCCGGCGAGGGCCACATCGTCTGCGGCACCTGCCGCAACTGCCGGGCCGGCCGCCGGCACCTGTGCATCCGGACGCTGAGCGTCGGCGTCCACCGCGACGGGGCGTTCGCCGAGTACGTGGTGATCCCGGAGAGCAATATCTGGGTGCACCACGAGGACATCGAGCCGGACCTGGGTGCGGTCTTCGACCCGCTGGGCAACGCGGTGCACACCGCGCTCAGCTTCCCGCTAACCGGTGAGGACGTGCTGATCACCGGCGCCGGGCCGATCGGCCTGATGGCGGCCGCGGTCGCCCGGCACGTCGGAGCCCGCTATGTGGTGATCACCGATGTCAGCGAGCCGAGGCTGGAGTTGGCCCGCAAGCTGGGGGCCGACCTGGCATTGAACGTCAGCACCGCCGCGATCAGCGAGGCCCAGCAGACGCTGGGGATGCGGGAGGGCTTCGACGTCGGTCTGGAGATGTCGGGCCATCCCGGCGCGCTGCCGGAGATGATCCTGAACATGAACCACGGCGGCCGGATCGCGATGCTGGGCCTGCCCAGCCAGCCGATCTCGGTGGACTGGGCCAAGGTGGTCAGCCACATGATCACGGTCAAGGGCATCTACGGCCGGGAGATGTTCGAGACCTGGTACGCGATGAGCGCGATGCTGCAGTCCGGCGCCGAGCTCAAACGGGCGGTCACCGCGGTGGTCACCGATCGCTACCCCGCCGAGGACTGGGCCGAAGGGTTCGCCCGGGCCCGTTCGGGCACAGGTGGCAAAGTGGTACTCGACTGGTCAGACGTCTAAGGAGCTGATGTCGGTGTACGGCACCATGCAGCAGCGGTTGAATTCCGAGCTTGCCGAGATCACCTCGGCCGGCCTGCTCAAGCGCGAGCGCCAGATCGCCTCGCCGCAGTCGGCCACCATCCTGGCGGGCGACCGCGAGGTGTTGAACTTCTGCGCGAACAACTACCTCGGCCTGGCCGACCACCCGGCCGTGCTGGCCGCGGCGCGCCAGGCGCTGGAGGACTGGGGCTTCGGGCTGGCCAGCGTCCGGTTCATCTGCGGCACCCAGACACTGCACGTGTCGCTGGAGGAGCGGCTGTCGCAGTTCCTCGGCACCGACGCGACCATCCTGTACTCCTCCTGCTTCGACGCCAACGGCGGCGTGTTCGAGACGCTGTTCGCAGCCGAGGACGCGATCATCTCCGACGAGCTGAACCACGCCTCGCTGATCGACGGCATCCGGCTGTGCAAGGCCCGCCGGTACCGCTATCGCAACCGCGACATGGCCGATCTGCAGGCCCAGCTCGAAGCGGCCTCCGATGCCCGGCAGCGGGTGATCGTCACCGACGGGGTGTTCTCGATGGACGGCTACGTCGCGCCGCTGGCCGACATCTGCGACCTGGCCGAGCGCTACGACGCCCTGGTGATGGTCGATGACTCCCATGCCGTGGGCTTCCTCGGCGAGGGCGGCCGGGGGACTCCGGAGCTGGCCGGGGTGATGGACCGGGTGGACATCCTCACCGGCACCCTGGGCAAGGCGCTGGGCGGGGGATCCGGCGGCTACGTCAGCGGCCATGCCGAGATCGTGGCGTTGCTGCGCCAGCGGTCGCGGCCCTACCTGTTCTCCAACAGCGTCGCCCCGCCGATGATCGCCGGCGCGCTGGCGGCCCTGGACGTGCTGCAGTCCGATCCCGCCCCGCGTGCGGCGCTGAGCCGCAACGCCGAGCTGTTCCGGCGCCGGATGACCGAGGAGGGGTTCGACCTGCTGCCGGGTGAGCACCCGATCATTCCGGTGATGTTCGGCGACGCGGCGCTGGCGGCCCGGATCGCCGACGCGATGCTGGACGAGGGGGTCTACGTGATCGCCTTCAGCTATCCGGTGGTGCCGGTGGGCAAGGCCCGGATCCGGGTCCAGCTGTCGGCGGCGCACTCGGCCGAGGACATCGAGGCGTGCGTGCGGGCCTTCGTCGCCGCGCGGGCCGCGGTGGAGCGCCAGGCCAGCTGATCGCGGGGGGGTCGGCAAGGCCCCGGTTCACCTCACCGGGCGGGCATCCGTCCCTGACCCATGCCCCCGCGCGTCTTCGCGCCCGCCCTCAGGCGGTTGCCCGCGAGCGATGCGGCGACCGTCCGATTCGGCGTGCCTGCTGCGCGCTAGCACTCCCAAGTCTTAAGGGGTTCAAGCGTCTCAAGAGGTGCTAAGTGTCCTAAGGGGTAGAAGCGGTTCAAGAGTCTCAAGTTGCGACATCTAGCACTTGTCTTTATTGTCCGAATCGCTCTATATCCCATCCATACACGGGCTCCACCATCTCATGGCCGCCTCCCCGTACCCGGTCGTGGCGGGCCCGTCCCAGACCGAGTGAGTGATCCATGACCACTGTCAACACCACCTGCAACGTCGTGAACAAGTCCAGCAAGGCCGTCGTCGTCCTGGACGCCTACCAGTCGGCCACCACCGTCGCCGCCTACTCGACCGCCACCGGCTACCAGCAGGCGCTCAAGGCCCTGCCGCTGTCCACCGGCGGCACTGTGCTCGCGGCCGGCGCCTCGGCCACCGTGACCCTGAACGACACCTACGTCTCCAACGGCCAGACCAAGCCGAGCTACATCTACCAGCTGCTGGTCTCCGAGCCCGCCGGGCTGTTCCCGGTGGCCAACGTGGGTGAGGTCATCAACTTCACGACCGAGGCGTACCCGGACGTGGTCATCACCGACGCCCAAGCAGCCAACATGGCGCTGGGCTTCGCGTTCGTGCAGAACATCATGGCCTACCCCGGCTCGCAGCTGGCGACCGGATTCGTCACCGCGATGAACTCCGCACAGGGCCAGAGCAGCTCCACCTCGATGGTGCAGACGGTCGATGCCTACTTCAACTCCACCAAGAGCTACCAGGGCCTGGACTTCGCCAGCTACCTCGCGATCAGCACCCATCTGAAGCAGTTCGCCTGGACCTGGGGCCTGAGCGCCTCCGGCACGCCTGGGCGCACCTACTACCTCTACGCCCAGTCCGACACCGGCAGCGAAACGAGCAGCAGCTCCACCGACCAGGGCAGCGTCACCATCACCCTGCCGGCGAACGCCCCGTCCCCGGCCGATCCCACTGACGCCAACAGCGGCTACGTCGTCACGCTGTCCAACGACGGCAGCACCCCGCTCTACTTCCAGTCCGGCCAGTTCGTCGACAACACCAACGTCGACATCCCGGGGGTCTGCCTCCAGGCCACCTACGCGCTCAAGAGCACCTTCACGCAGAAGTCCAGCGACAACGTGCTGTGGCCGGTGCTGATCGGCACGGTCAACGGCGTCAAGGTGATCGGGGTCAGCCAGGAGCCGGCGGACGCCTTCACCACCTGGCTCAAGAGCCTGCTGCCCAAGAGCTTCGACGACCTGTTCAACGACTTCATGAAGATCATGGGCCTGGCGATGGCGATCGACTTCCTGAAGCAGAAGCTGTCGGGCAAGAAGGAGGCGCTGGACAACGACGAGGCCAACGAGAACGGCGGCGAGCCGCCGAACGCCGAGCAGCAGGCCGCGGCCGACGCCGGCGCCGAGCAGATCGGCAACGAGGCGCAGGCCCAGGCCCAGGACGTCGCCGACCACATGGGCGCCGACGGCGGCCAGCCGTTGATCGAGGTCCCCGAGGAGGCTGCCATCCCGCAGGCACAGGTCGAGGCGAACGTCGACCAGGTGCAGGCGCTGGACCAGGTGCAGGGCGATGCCTACCAGGGCGCGATCGACGAGTACCGCGGCCAGCTGGAGGAGCTCGCCGAGATCGGCACCCCGCCTGCGCTCGAGGACGCCGCCGGGCAGCTGATGGAGGCCAACGACCAGCTCAGCGAGGCCCGGGTCAACAGCGACTTCGCCGACGTCTCCCAGAGCCTGAGCGACGTCAGCGCCAACATCAACCTCAGCGTGGAGCAGCTCGGCAGCGAGGTCAGCGAGCAGGTCCAGGACAACATCAAGGAGTCCCAGGCCGAGGCGACCGAGTACGAGGACTCCGCCGAGTCGATCGAGGAACAGTCCAGCCAGGTCGAGGAAGGCACCGAGGACTTCGAGCCGGAGTTCGCCGAATGAGCGCCCCGAGCTATCAGTTCACGGTCGACAACGCCTACGGGCAGCCGATCGAGGTCTACCTGACCACCTGCCAGCCGGTCAGCGACCCGCCCTCGACGGAGCCGTCGGCCTACCTGCCCATCTACACCAGCCTCGGCGTCGTCGACGGCAGCAGCGGCAGCTTCAGCACCAGCGAGCCGATCGCCCGGGTGGTGCTGGCCCGGGCCAGCGACGACTTCCCGCTGAAGCTGGCGATCGTGGACGCCCTGGACCCGCCGACCCAGTCGGTCTCGGTGAGCGCCGCCGACGAGGCGATCACCGACAGCTGCTGGACCTTCTACAAGTCCTTCGCCAGTCAGCCGTACTCGCCGGTCGCGCTGCAGTTCAACGACCTCATCCTGGCCAACAACGACCCGACCCAGCTCAATGCCCAGGTGGCGGCGTTCTTCGGCCAGAACGGCTACCCGGGCGTCGACTTCGGCACCTTCAGCATCGTCTCGTACTGGGCGGCGAACTCCCTCTATGCCTTCCCGGGCAGCTACTACTGCTACCAGCCGCAGGTCGCCAACTCGCAGTTCATCCTGCCGACCGAGGTCTGCGGGATGCTGGAGATCGCCGACGGCGCCGCCACCTACACCCCGACCGGCGGCAGCGGCACGGCGCTCACCCTGTCCAACACCGCGCTGAGCTCGGATGCGGGGGTGTCGCCGGAGGTCACCTTCACCGGAGTGGTGCGCGACCTCACCCTGGAGGGCCAGCCGAACACCATCGTGATGTGCTTCGTCGGGACCGTCGGCGGCACCCAGACGATCGCCCAGCCCTACCAGAATCCGCAGCTGCCCTGGTACGCGGTGGCCTACGACCTGGTCTACGGCTCGTTCGTGCTGGTGCAGTTCGCGATGGCGCTGGACATGGCCGCCACGATCCTCAAGGGGGTCGCCAACGGCATGCAGTGGCTGGCCGACAACTCGTCCAAGATGCTCGACAACGTCCGCTCGTGGGCCAACGACACCGGCGACGCGGTGGCCCCGGACACCGAGCTGGGCCCGGACGTCGACCCGATCAACGTGGACGTGGACGTGGACGTCGACATCGATGTGGACGTCGACATCGACATCGATATCGACATAGACGTCGACATAGACGTGGACGTGGATGTGGACGTCGACATCCTGGTGATCGACGTGGACGTCGACATCGACATCGACGTAGACATCGACATCGACGTGGATGTGGAGGTGGACATCGACATCGACGTGGATGTGGACGTCGACACCGATGTCAACGTCGAGCCGGGCATGGTGACCGGCCTGGTCAATACCGTCGGCAACTGGATCCTGACCAAGGCGCTGCCCGCGCTGCTGGAGATGGCGGTGATCAGCTTCGCCTTCGACAGCGCGGGAAAGCTGCTGCAGGCATGGAAGGACGCCGACGCCGAGGCGATCGACAACCTGCAGCCCCGGCAGTCCACCGGGCTCGGCCTGCTGATCAACTACATGCTCGACGACAGCAAGCCGGTCAGCACCCGGTGGAACACCTACGCCGACTACCTCCAGCAGTCCGGAGTCGACAACACCAGCGCGCAGATGTCGGTGACCACGATCCAGATGACCCAGAACACCACGGCCGACACGGCGGCGGCCAACTGGCGGTGGTCGACCAGCGACGAGCAGGCCGCGGTCGCCGCGATGGCGCCGTACACCGGCACGAACATGTACCAGGCGTTCCAGGCCCTCGGTGCCTACACCTACAACGGCCAGCCGCTGCCGGTGAAGGTGGGAGCGGCCGTCGCGATGCAGTACCTGAAGTCATGACGGCGCTGCGCAGGACCGAGGGCATCGACGACGCCGAGGGCATCGGGGGCATCGACGACGCCGGGAGCGTCGAGCCGCTGCTGCGTGAGGCACCGGCCAAGAGCTTCCCGACCCGGCAGGAGCACACCGACCGGTGGCTGGAGCTCGCCGCTGAGATCGCCGCCGAGGCGGGCCGGATCAGCGACGAGCCCGGCCCGCCGGAGTCGGTGGGCCAGCTCACCGTTCTCGGCTCCGGCATCGAGACGGTCGGCTTCAGCGTCGCCGACGAGCTGCTGATCGACGCGGCCGACAAGGTGTTCTACTGCGTGGCCGACCCGGCCACGGCGGTGTGGCTGAAGGAGCGCCGGCCGGACGCCTATGACCTGTACGTCCTCTACGACGATGCCAAGCTGCGCCACGTCACCTACATGCAGATGACCGAGGCGATGCTGCACTTCGTCCGGCGGGGGATGCGGGTGGTCGCCATCTTCTACGGCCACCCGGGGGTGTTCGTGCTGTCCACCCACCGGGCGATCGCGATCGCCCGGCGGGAGGGGCACCGGGCGGTGATGCGGGCCGGGGTCAGCGCGCTGGACACCATGTGCGCCGACCTCGGCTTCGACCCGAGCCAGCCCGGGCTGATGACCTACGAGGCCACCGACATGCTGGTTCGGCGCCGGCAGCCCGACCCGGCGCTGCACGTGGTGCTGTGGCAGGTCGGGCTGATCGGGGAGCTGGGCTTCCGCCGGCAGGGCTTCCTCAACAGCGGATTCTCGCTGCTGCTGGACCACCTGGAGGCGGTGTACGGCCCGGATCAGGTGGTCACCAACTACGTCGGCTCCCGCTATCCCGGCATCGACCCGCTGATCGCCAGGCACACCCTCGCCGAGCTGCGCGAGCCCTCGATCCAGTCGACCGTCACCGGCCTGTCCACCTTCTACCTGCCGCCGATCCATGCGCCGGCAGCCGACCAGGCGGTGCTGCGCGAGCTGGGGCTGCTCAAGCCGGGGCAGACGTTGAAGCCGGCGACCAGCCCGCTGCGGGTGATCGACCGGTACGGCCCGCGCGAGCGCAAGGCGTTCACCGACTTCGCGCGGTTCCGGGTGCCGCAGGGTTACCACTGGCAGTCCGACACCGCAGCGGCCCGGTTCGTGCTGGCGCTGCGCGACGATCCGGACCTGCGCAGCCGCTACCAGGACGACCCGGCGGCGGCGGTGCAGGGCTGGGACGCCGGGGTGCTGACGCCCCGGGACCGGGCGCTGCTGGCCAGCCGGGACGGCGGCCAGGTGCAGCTTGCCGCCAAGGGCACCCGGAGCCGGACCGCCCCGGGCGCCGCCCGGATGCTGCGCAGCCTGCTGGCCAGCAACTCCGCCAGCCGGGAGCTCGCGGTGGCGGTCAGCCGGGCCGGCGAGGACGAGCGGGCCGGCACGGTCCGGGAGTGGGCCGCCCGACGCGGCCTCACGGTCGACCCGGCCACCCTCGGCGAGGACCTGGACCGGACCCTGCGCACCACGCTGGCCCCATGGAGCGGGCTGTACCTCCAGCCGGAACGGCGGC
>NZ_DASVSG010000081.1:0-8758 GCF_036388195.1 Jatrophihabitans sp.
CGGGAGCCTGCGACATTGTCACGAAGCGACATGCGGTCGAGCAGCGAAGCCAGCGGCAGCCCGCGAGAGCCGCAACGCGGCAGGCGCCGCCTGTCGCAGAAGCCGGGTGGCCCGCGCGATTCGGCAGTCATCGAGACCGCCGCACCGCTCGCTGCGGGGACCGCAGCCGGGCCTCCAGCAGCATGCGCTCCTCGCGAGCCAGGTAGCCCGCACGCGCCGCGGTCTCGCAGGCCTGGAGCAACAGCCGAGCCTCGGTGCCGTAGACGAGGCATTCGAGGATGGAGTCCACTGGACGCACCACCGGAAGGCCGTCGTAGACGATGACGCTCACCGGAGCCTGATCGTGTCGCCAGACCCGGTAGGCCTCACCGCCACGTCGGCGCGGCGCGTAGCCCCGTGGCACGGTCAGGTGGATCAGCGGAGGGTTGACGTCGCACAGTTCAAGGAGATCGAGCGCGGACTCGTGGGAGATCACCCCGCATCCACGTGTCCACGCGACGGCCTCCGCATATGCGGCATGCGGGCCGGCGGCAAGGAACGGCACCCGGTACACGCCTTGGGCCGTGCGCTCCAACCGCCCCGCAGCCACCAGTTTGCGCAGCACGACGGGGTCGATGCCGGCAGCCATGGCATCACGGACACTCACGTAGCCATGGTTGCCGACCGCAACCTCCAGCACGAGGTCATACGCATTTATGTGCAATACCGTCCTCCATTAGTACGATATTGCACACACTAGCGAAAGCATTCGGGTAACTGGCCCCTTCAGTAGGCGCGCACACACGCACGATAGTGGCAGCGCGAGATCTTGGGCCTGACGGGTATTTCCTTCCATCCCACGACGCGCCTGATCGGTTATTGCTCGGCTCCCTCATTGCGACCGTCACCGTCGATCAGCGCTTTCAGATTGGGGGAATACGGATGCACGCCCGGCCCGAGAAGGCGTCCGGCCTCCACGCAGGCGCTGTCGGCCGTCCAGGGAAAGGTAGCATGGATCTCCTTTGAATAGAACAAGATTCTGGGCTGACACGGCTTGGACCGCTTCGCGCCGCTGCACAGGTGCGGCAGGCTCCGGCGACAACGCCCCACCTCGCCTCCGCTGCGGCTAGCGCCTCGTCCGCCGGTCGAGGAGCGGCTAAAACCGCGCACCTCGAGCTGCGCTGCGGGTGAGTTCAGACGGATGCGGGCGAGTGGGTAAATGTTTATTGAATTGGTTCTTGGCAGGTAGATGAAATGCCTGATAACGTTTTCCGGCATAACCAGGGAAAGGCGATGCAATGGCCGTAGCCGCATTCCTTGATGCTCTCGCTGCGGTGCTCGCCGGCACCCTTCTTTGCGCCGGGATGGCGAAGCTGGCAGTCCCGGCGCACTTGAGCCGAGCCATCGGCGAGTTGGCGCCCGCGGTGGGATCGCGCGCGGTGGTGCTTGCTCGAGTGGTGGCGGTGGCCGAGGTCAGTACGGCGCTCGCCCTGTCGGCGCCGGCGGCACGCGGAGCAGGCGCCGTAGCTGGAGTGGTGCTCGGCGCCACGTTCGCCGGCGCCGGCATCGTCGCTTCGAACCGTGGGCTCGGCATGCCCTGTGGTTGCTTCGGTCGGGCCGGCGGCAGGTCACTGGGAGCCCGCAACGTGGCCTTCGGCTTCATCCTCGCCGGCTCGTCGGCGTTGTTGCTTCGGGTCGGCTCCGGTGGGTGGGCGGCGCCCGAGGGGCTGCCCATGCTGGGCACGGCCGCGACCGCGGTGGTGCTCGCCGGCTGGCTGTACCAGGACATGATCAGGGACCTGGCGCCCTCACTCGGGTTGCGAGGCCGCAAAGTCTTACAGAGTAGGGGTACCGGCTGATGATCTATGTGCTGGCATTCATGGTCCTGCTGTTGACGGCCGTGATGATCATGTTCTTCGCGATGCTCGGGGAGTTGTACTCCCGGGTCGGCCCTGCGCCCGCGGCCACCGGTCCGCTCCAGGAGGCGAAGGTCGGACAGCGCCCCCAGGCATGGCCTCGGGAGTTGGCTCCGTTGGCGACGGCCACCGACGCGGTGTTGCTGGTGCTGAGCACTTCGTGTGCCAGTTGTGTCCAGGTCGCAGGGCAGCTGCGTGACCGCTTCGAACCGATGACTGGCTATGTCACCGGCGTGGTCCTCTCCACTGCCGATCCCGACCGTGCCGAGGCCTTCGTGCGGGAACACGGCCTGCCGCGGGATTCGGTGTACGTCGATGTCGAGGGTGCTTGGGTGACTACGGAATTCGGCGTGCTGACCAGCCCCTCGGCGCTGATCCTGCGGGATGGCCAGCTGAGCTCGGCGCTGGTGTTCACCGATGTCGCGGCACTGCAGTCCGCAGTGGCCCCGGCCACGTAGACGGATGACAGACCACTTATCCGACGACCAAGGAGACGGTATGACAGCGCAGCTACCTGACCCCACCGGGGAGAATCCGCCACGGATCGGCCGGCGCAAGTTCCTCGCCCGCGTCGGGGCCGGCGGGCTTGTCATAGCAGGCGCAACCTTCGGCCGAGCGCCGAGCGCCTCCGCCGCCGGTGGTTGCGGATGTTGCAATCTCGCCCACTGCCCGGCGAACATCGGCTATCAGAACTGCATGTCGAATGCGGTTTACTCCTGGCGCTGCTACTACTCCAACGGCGGGATCCCGTATCAGTGCCAATGCTGCGAGACCTCCGGCTACAGGTACTCCGCCTACGCCTGCTGGCCGCGTTAGGGCTTGTGCGGTGACCGTCTGGGTGATCATGGGTGTGGCTGGGGCGCTCTTGCAGGTGCTGAGCCCTTGAGGTTTGTCCATGGCTGGGGTCGCCGGTCCGATGTTGCAGCGAAGCCGCGCCAGCGGCGCCCGCTTCCTGGCCGGCCTCGCGATAGGCGGCGTCATCGCGGGGTTGGTCCTGGCCGTACCGCTGTATCTGGCCGGGCACCTCGCCGGGCGGTTCTTGCCCACGTCGACAAGGGTGGTCCTGCTCGTCGGCCTGGCCTTCGCCCTAGCCCTGGCGGACCTGACCGGGCGTACGCCGCATGTGTGGCGTCAAGTGCCTCAACGCCTGGTCCGGTCGCTGCCGCCCGGAACCCTCGGACTGACCTGGGGCTTCGACCTCGGCCTCCTCATCACCACCCAGAAAACGTCATCGCTGCTGTGGCTGTCCCTCGCCGCAGTGACCCTGCTGGATCCGGGGATGGCCCCCGGCGCGCTGGTGGCTTTCAGCCTGGCCGCCACGGCCGGGGTGATCACCCTGAGCACGACCGCATGGGCCGTGGCCATGAGAGGGGGGATGGACTGGACATGGATACGACGGACTCGTTGGGCGACCAGCGCAGCGATGCTGGCCGCGGGGCTAGGCACGATCCTGATGAGCGTCACCGGTTGAGCCCGGCGTTCACCATCGACCCCACCCGAGGTCAGGTGATGATCACCCGGTTCGAATGCCCGAGCCTTTCAGTCATGGTGATCGTCGTGGCGCTGCACAGACGGATCAAACGGCAGGTGGCCCAACTCGCGGAGGGCTACCTCGGCGCGGTGATGCTGCGCGACTGGCGGACCCGAACCGTGCTGAGCATATCGCTGTGGCGCGACCTCGACAGCGTCTACTCCATGGGCAGCGTGCCGCGTCACATCTACGCATCACGGTTGCCCCACCGCCTGGGGATCACTACCCGCGCCGGAGTGTTCTGCTATGCCGGCGACTGGCGGCAGGTGATGTTCGGCGCCGGCCAGCCCAAGCCTTCGCCCCTGGAATTCCCAACCGGCGATCGATCAGAAAGGTAGGCACAGCAATGCCCATTCCCACCGATCGTGGCATGCTCGTCGTTCACACAGAGGCCGATGGAACGACATCTCTGTCGGTCTGCGCCAAGGTGATCAACGGCAGACCGACCGACGTCTACGCCCGACACCACCATGCGTGGCGGGTGAACATCGACCCCGATGTCGCGCTGACCCCCCACGGCAAGGACCGCTACACCAGGGAGATCGTGGAGGTGTCCCGCAGCGCCGACGGTGTGGTCAGCGTCCGCTACCCGAGGTACGACGACCACCCGTAGTCGTCGACGGGTCCAGCTAGCGGCGTCGGCGGTACTGCGGCCCGACGATCCCGTTGCTGGTCCGGGAGAAGACGGCGTCAGAAACGATCCAGAACCTCCACGCGAACGCTGGAGGCCCGAAACCTTGCTCCCCCGACTGGACTCGAACCAGTAACCCTTCGATTAACAGTCGAATGCTCTGCCAATTGAGCTACGGGGGATCGTGCGAGCCATCTGACCGACCGGCAGGGTGAGCCGACGGGCGAGCAGGCAGCAGGAAGAAGGGTAACCCATCGGACCCGGGGCTCGCCGCGCGCCCCGGCCCAGGGCACACTGGGAGGCCGGAGACCACCTCAGGCGGAAGGCAGATGAGGGATGAGATTCCTGCTCGGCATCGCTGTCGGCTACGTGCTCGGCTCCCGCGCCGGTCGCGAGCGCTATGAGGATATCGTCGCGCTGGCCCGCCGGGTGGCCGGCAGCCAGACCGTTCAGGCCACCGCCGGCGTTCTGCAGGCGCAAGCCGCCGGCGCGGCCGAGCGGGCCAAGAGCCGGCTCGGCGGCCGGGTGGCGACCGCCCAGCGGTCCGACTCGGTCAGCGTCAACGGCCACCGGTACTGAGCCGTTTCACGCGACCAGGGCCTCATCACCGGCCCTCGGCTGCCGTCAGATACCGGCGATGATCTGGGCTCGGCGCGCGTCGTACTCCTCCGCGGTGATGAGTCCCCGGTCTCGCAGGTCACCCAGCTCGGCCAGCCTGCTCGATGCTGACGGCTCACCCAGCGCCTGGCTTCGCATCAGCCGGATCGCGAGCTGCGATTCGGCCGTCATGGGATCGAGGCCTGCCTGCCGCAACACCTGACGGTTGCGGATGAACGTCATCGCCGAGTAGATCCAACCGCAGACGACGAGCACGACCGCGGCGCCGAACACCCAGGGAAAAACCGAACTGAAACCACCCAATCCATCCATGCGGCGATTGTGCCCGACCTGGTCGTGGCGTGGGTCTCAGGACGGAAACAGCTGCTCCGGCGTCAGCTTGGCCATCCCCTCCAGGTACCCCGCCAGCGCCGCCCGCGCCGGCTCGGAGTCCGGGGTGCCGGAATCCAGCCGCGCGGTCCACACCAGGCCGTCCGTGCCGGGCCGGCGCCGGGCCACGATCCGGCCGGTGCCACCCGGCACCCGCACCTGCTCCCAGCGGGCGATGCTCGCCTCGACCCGGGTCTTGACCACCGACGGCAGGTTCCGCGGCTCGGCCAGCCGCAGCGTCAGCGCCGGCAGGTCGGTGACCACCCCCGCGTCATCGAGCACTCCCTCGATGACGCGCAGGCCGTCCTCGCCCCAGGTCGCCTTGACCACCTGATCCCAGCCGATCCGCCGCCAGCCGGCCGCGGAACCGCCGGACGCCTCCGCTGAGCCGGCAGCCCCTGAGGCCGCCCCCACCGGCAGCCACAGCCCGAACTGGGTGGCGGCGACCGCGGCGGGCCCGTCCTCGGCCATCGCCAGCACCCGCTCGTTGTCGGCGAACAGCGAGCGCAACTGCGCCGGGGTGCGCAGCCGCCGGCCGAACAGCGCCATCAGGACGCGTCCCCGATGGCCTTGGACCGCAACGCCCGCCGTCGCTGCTCCAGCTGCATCAGCTGCCCGAACAACCTGCCCTGCTCCTCCGCGTCACCGACCGCATCGAGCCGCTGCACCCGCGACTTCAACTGGGCCACCTCCCGGGCCACCACCTGCTCGGCGAGGTTGACCACCATGGCCTCGGCGTACCGAGACTGGGCGTCGGCACCCGAGCGCAGCGGCTCGACGGCGAGCGCGTTGACCGCGGCCCGCGCCTCCGAGTCGGGCGGCAGGTGCTCGGACACCCGCTCCACCCAGGCCGGTCCGGTCTTGCCGGCCGCGGCGCCCCCAGCGGCTGCGATCGCAGCCTGCAACTGCTGGTGCACCGCGGTCAGGAACGCCTGCGGGCCCAGCTGATCGAACTGCTCGGCGACCACTTCGGGCAGCTGCAACGCCGCCTTGATCACCTCCCGCTCGGCCTGGCCCACCCTCGGCGGGACCCCGGGCACCGATCCGGCCTGCACAGGGGCGGGCGGCTGGGGCCGCTGCTGGCTCTCCCCCGCCCGAGCCATCCCCCGCACCCGGTTGAGGATCTCGTCCGGATTGGGCACCCCGCTCAGTTTGGCGAGCTCGCGGGCGTACTCGAAGCGGTGCGACGGGTCCTTGATCTGGGCCACCAGCGGCACCGTCAGGTTCAGCGCCGCCACCCGGCCCTCGACGGTGTCGACGTCGAAGCGCTTGATGATGGTGCCCAGCATGAACCGCAGCATCGGGACGTTGGACTCGATCAGCGCCCGCACCGCCGGATCGCCGCCGGACTGCCGCAGGTCACACGGGTCGTTGCCGGCCGGGTCGATCGCGACGAAGGTCTGGGCCAGGAACTTCTGCTCGTCCTTGAAGGCCCGCTCGGCCGCCTTCATCCCCGCGGCGTCGCCGTCGAAGGTGAAGATCACCTTGGTGGTGGCCTGCGCCTCCTCGGCGCTGTTGCTCGACCACAGCCGGCGGATCACGTTGACGTGCTCGCCGCCGAACGCGGTGCCGCAGGTGGCCACCGCGGTGGTGACCCCGGCCAGGTGGCAGGCCATCACGTCGGTGTAGCCCTCGACGATCACCGCCTGGCGCTGCCGCGCGATCTCGCGCTTGGCCACGTCCATGCCGTAGAGCAGCTGGCTCTTCTTGTAGATCGGGGTCTCGGGGGTGTTGAGGTACTTGGCCTCGATCTTGTCGTCGTCGTGGATGCGCCGGGCGCCGAAGCCCACCACCTCCCCGCCGACGTCCTTGATCGGCCAGAGCAGCCGGCGGTGGAACCGGTCGATCAGCGAGCCGCGTCCGGACTCCCGGGACAGCCCGGCCAGGGTCAGCTCCGCCGGAGCGAAGCCGCGCCCGAGCAGGTGCTTGGTCAGCGAGTCCCAGCCGGACGGGGCGTAGCCGCAGCCGAACTGGTTGCTGGCCGCCGCGTCGAAGCCGCGCCCGGTGAGGAAATCGCGGGCCGGTTGCGCCTCGGGGCTGGCCAGCTGCTCCTGGTAGAAGGCCGCCGCGACGGTGTGCGCCTCGATCAGCCTGGCTCGCTGCCCGGACTGCCGGTGCGTGCCCGGGCCGCCGTCGGCGTAGCGCAGCTGGATGCCGGCCCGGCTGGCCAGGCTCTCCACCGCCTCGCTGAACGACAGGTGCTCGATGCGCTCGACGAACCGGATCACGTCGCCGCCGGCCGAGCAGCCGAAGCAGTGGAACAGCCCGCGCGACGGAGAGACCGACAGCGACGGGGACTTCTCGTCGTGGAACGGGCAGATGCCCTTGAGGTTGCCGCCGCCGGCGTTGCGCAGTTGGACGTGCTCGCCGATCACCTCGGCGATGTCGGAGCGTTCCCGGACGGCGGCGATGTCCTCGTCGCGTATCCGGCCCGCCATGATGGCGAGTCTATGTGTAAGTTGACAAGCTTCCGGCCTGGGCAAGTTTGATCTTTCCCGGCATGTGAAGGTTTGACCTTTCTTGCCAGAGCTAGCCGGCCACCAGCCGCCGGTGCCAGGCCAGCGCCGAGGAGTCGGTCAACTGCGCCACCTGGTCGATCACCACCCGGAGCCGGCCGGCGTCCCCGTCGGCCTGCCGCCAGCGTTCCCGCAGCGTCTCCGACAGCGCCTGCTCAGCGCGGTCCAGCAGCACCTCGACCAGCTCGGTGAGCACCCGCCGCTGCTGGGACTGCGACTGCTCGACGCCGTCGCGGCGCATCACGTAGCGGAACGCGATCGCCTTCAGCAGCGCGCACTCGGCCCGCACCTGGCCCGGCACGATCAGCTCTGCCCGGTACCGGCCGAGCGGCCCGTCCGGATACCGCTCGCGGGTCGCCCGGACGGCGGCGGTGACGAACCGGCCGGTCAGCTCGCTGGTGGCCCGCTTGGCCTTGGCCTGGGCGGCATAGGAGCCGTCGTAGCCGGCCAGGTCGGCCAGCGCCGGCAGCCGCAGCAGGCTGTCGAGCACCGGTTGCAGCTCTGCCGCGGTCAGTGGCGAGTAGAGCCGGCCGGCCTGCTCGCACAGGGCCTGCCGCTCGGCGTCCGAGGCCAGCTCACCCAGCCGGATGTGGCCCGAGTGCACCCCGTCCTCGACGTCGTGCACCGAGTACGCGACATCGTCGGCCCAGTCCATCACCTGCGCTTCCAGACACCGCTCGCCGTCAGGGCGCCCGTCGCGCAGCCAGTCGTAGGCCGCCCGGTCATCGTCGTAGACGCCGAACTTCCCGGCATCGGCCCCGCTCGCCGCCCAGGGGTACTTGCACACCGCGTCCAGGGTCGCCCGGGCCAGGTTGAGCCCGGCCGACTCGCCCTCGGCGGTGACCGCCTTCGCCTCCAGCCGGGTCAGGATCCGCAGCGTCTGGGCGTTGCCCTCGAAGCCGCCGCAGTCCTTGGCCGCCTGGTTCAAGGCGTCCTCGCCGTTGTGGCCGAACGGCGGGTGCCCCAGGTCGTGCGCGAGGCCCGCGGCATCGGTGAGGTCCGGATCGCAGCCGAGCGCGGCGCCCATCTCGCGGCTGACCTGGGCGACCTCCAGCGAATGGGTCAGCCGGGTGCGCGGAAAGTCGTCCTGACCCGGTGAGACGACCTGGGTCTTGTCCGCGAGCCGCCGGAACGAATAGGAGTGCAGCACCCGGGCCCGATCGCGCTGGAAGGCGCTCCTGCTCAGTTGAGGCTCTAC
>NZ_DASVSG010000082.1:0-2034 GCF_036388195.1 Jatrophihabitans sp.
GGCACGGTCGCCCACCGGCGCGGTGTCAGCGCCGTCCCGGGCCTGTACTTCCTCGGCCTGCCGTGGCAGCACACCCGCGGCTCGGCGCTGCTCGGCTTCGTGCAGCACGACGCCGCCTGGCTGGCGCACCAGATCCTGGGCCGCAAAGGCCGCGACCAGTCCGATCGGGCCATGAGCGAATAGCCGGAACGGCCCGTTGGGTGGCGGTCGGTGTCCGTGCGATGCTCCCCGCGTGGCCGTCGTCACCAGCGCCATGGCGCCTACCCCCGTCGCTCAGTGGCGGGCGCTGCGGGGAGCCTCCGACCGCGCCCGGCGCGCCCTGGTGAGCGCGTGGACCGGCTTCTTCGTCGACATGGTGGACATCTACCTCCCGGTCATCGCGCTCGCCCCGGCAATCGCCTACTTCCAACCGGCCAGCATGACTGCGGGGCAGGCCAGCCTGCTGTTCTACACCACCTTCGCCGCCACCCTGATCGGCCGTCCGCTGGGTGCCGTCGTCTTCGGCCACCTCGCGGACACACTCGGCCGCCGGCGGCTGACGCTGATCTCCATCGCCGGGTTCAGCATCTGCACCACGCTGATCGGTCTGCTGCCCGGCTACGCCCAGGTCGGTTTCGCCGCACCACTGCTGCTGGTGCTGTTGCGCCTGGTGGACGGGGTGTTCCTCGGCGGTGAATACACCGCGGCGACGCCGCTGGCCTTCGAGCACTGCCCACCGGCGGCCCGTGGCCTGTTCGGCGGGCTGCTGATGGGCGCCTACGCCATGGCCTACGCCGTGATCAGCGCGCTCGTTCTGCTCCTGCTCATCGTCCTGCCGGCGGAGCTCTACCAGACGGTCGGCTGGCGGCTGCCGTTCCTGGCCGGCGGCGCCCTCGGCTTCGTCTTCCTGACGTATCGGTCCCGGGTTCCCGAGTCCGACCTGTGGCGGCGCACCCCGACCGAGCCGGCACCGATCCGGACGCTGCTCGCCGGCCGCTTCCGGGGCGATCTCAGCCAGGTGCTCATGCTCATGACCGGGCTGTGGTTCGTCGCCACCAGCGTCGTGTCGATCATGCCGCGGCTGCTGCGGGTGGACCTCGGTCGGCCAGACGTGTGGGTGACCTCGGTGCTCATGGTCGCCCAGCTCTTCGTCCTGGTCGGCTTCGTGGTCACCGGAGTCATCGGCCAGATCGTCGGGCGGCGCCGCACGTTCGTGGTCGCCGCGCTGCTGTCGGGCACCCTCGGGCTGGGCGCGTACTACCTGCTCGCGGCCGGCCACCACCCCGCGTGGACAGCCGCGATCCTGGCGGTTGTGACGCAGGTGGTCGTGCTCGCCGTCTGGGGGGTGGTGACGTCGTACTGCACCGAACGGTTCGTGACCGCGGTGCGCTCCTCAGGCTTCGGCATCGCCTACAGCTTTGCAGTCCTCCCGGCCAGCTTCTACGTCGTCTACCTTGGCCTGTTGGACAACGTCATGCCACACCGGTACACGCAACTGGTGCTGCTCGCCTTCGGCGTCACCCTGACCATTGCGGGCGCACTGCTGGGCCCCGAGACGGTCCGGACGAATCTGTCCGCCGGCCCAGCGGACCGGACGACCGCAGTGCCCACCAGGCCGATCGAGGGCCGGGTCAACGAGTCGATGTCCACCAACCGGTAGCTGCACCGGGGCGCCACCCGCCCGGTCGCCGCGGTGATCAGCCGAAGGCGACCTGGGTAAGTTCGAGGCGGGATGTCACGCCCGTCTTCGCGAAAACGTTGCGCAAGTGGAAGTCGACGGTGCGGGGGCTGACGAACAGCTGAGCGGCGACTTCCCGGTTGGACATGCCCCGTTGCACCAACTGCGCCACCTGCAATTCCTGCGGGGTGAGCTCCGCCGACATCGACGCGTCGCGTTTGCGGGCGGTCTCGCCGGAGGCCCGCAGCTCCTGGGTTGCCCGCTCCGCCCATGGTGCGGCTCTGAGGTCCTCGAACACCTCGAGCGCTGCGCGTAGGTGCTCGCGGGCCGCGACCCGACGCCGGGAGCGGCGTAGGTGCTCCCCGTAGGCCAGCGAC
>NZ_DASVSG010000083.1:0-4609 GCF_036388195.1 Jatrophihabitans sp.
CCACTCCCCTGTCCACCAGCGACTGGCCGGCGGCCTCGGCGGCCAGCAGCCGCTGCCACTGATCAGGATGGCTGAACAGCGCCAGCACCCCGTTGCCCACCACGTTCACGCTCGCCTCGTGCCCGGCGTTGAGCAGCAGCGTGCAGGTGGTGACCAGCTCGTCCTCGGTCAGCCGGGCGCCGTCGGAGTCGGTCTCGGCGATCAGCGAGCTGATCAGATCGGCCTCCGGCCGGCGCCGACGCTGGCGCGCCAGCTCGCGCAGGTAGTCGACGAACTCGCCTGCCGCGGCCTCGGCGGCATCGCGCTGCGCGGGGCTGACCTGGTACTCATACATCTTCACGATCGCGTTGGACCACGGCCGCAGCTGCGACCGGCCGGACTCCGGGATGCCCAGCAGCTCGGCGATCACCTGCACCGGCAGCGGCTCGGCGAAGCCCGCGATCAGGTCCACGGCTCCGCCGTCGCGGCCGGCCTCGGCGAGCGCGCCGGCCAGCCCGTCGGCCAGCTCCGCGACCCTCGGACGCAACCGCTCGACATGGCCCCGGGCGAAGGCGGCCGCGACCAGCCTGCGGAGCCGGGTGTGCGCCGGCGGCTCGTTCTCCAGCATCGAGTTGCGGTGGATCAGCTCGAAACCGGGCATCGGCTGCTCCGGCCAGCGGGGCGTCCAGATCCGCCCCAGACCGCGGCTGCGCAGCACCGCGTTCGCCTCGGCATGGCCGAAGGCCAGCCACATGCCGGTGCCCTCATGCCACTGGACGCGGGCCTGGCTCCGGGCCTCGGCGAAGCGCGGGTACGGATCGTCGATGACCTCGGCGGAGCTGAACGACAGCCGGCTGATCACTGCATTGCTGGTCATCGGGTCAGGCCGGCGGGGCTTCGCTCGCCTTGTTCGCCATGGCGGCCAGATCCTGCGGGCCGAAAGCCTCCGGCAGCAGGTCTGCCACGGTGATCGGCCCACCAGCGGCGGCGACCAGCATCTGCGGGCCGCCGTGCTCGAACAGCAGCTGCCGGCACCGTCCGCACGGCATCAGCGGGGCGCCCTCGCCGTCGACGCACACCATCGCGACGAGCCGCCCGCCACCGGTGGCGGCCAGCGCCGACACCAGCCCGCACTCGGCGCACAGGCCCAGCCCGTACGAGGCATTCTCGACATTGCAGCCGGTCACCACCCGGCCGTCGTCGACCACCGCCGCGGCCCCGACCGGATACTTCGAGTACGGCGCGTACGCCCGGGCCATCGCGGCCACCGCCTCGCGGCGCAGCAGGTCCCAGTCCACCTCCGGTCCTGTGGTCATGTCTCCTCGCCCCTGCGATAGATCCGGCCGTCGGCCTTGGGCATCCGCAATCGCTGGGATGCCAGCGCCAGCACCAGGATGGTCACCACGTACGGAGTGCTGCCGACCAGCTCCTCGGGCACCTGCTCGGTCCGCAGGAACCACAGCACCGCCAGCGCCGCGATCACCACGGCCACCACCGCGATCACCCGCTGGCCGGTGCGCCACTGCCAGATCGCCACCAGCCCCAGCGCGATCGCGGTCAGCAGCAACAGCGGGTGCACCGCGGAGGAGCTGCGCAGCTGGATGGCGTCGGTGTAGCCGAACAGGCCGGCGCCACCCGCCAGCGCGCCCGGGCGCCAGTTGCCGAAGATCAGCGCGGCCAACCCGATGAACCCGCGACCATTCGTCTGCCCGTCCCGGAACTGGTGCGCCGAGATGGCCAGCGCCGCACCGCCCATGCCGGCCAGCGCACCGGACATCACCACCGCGATGTACTTGTACTTGTAGACGTTGACGCCGAGGGACTCCGCTGCGTACGGCGCCTCGCCGCAGGAGCGCAGCCGCAACCCGAAGGCGGTCCGCCACAGGATCCACGCCGTGGCGGCGACCACCACCAGCGCCAGCACCGTGACCAGCGACAGCCGGGTGACCAGCCCGCCGAGCACGCCGGCCAGGTCCGACACCGCGAACCAGTGCTTGGCCTCGATCGTGCGCAGCCAGGCCGCGAAGGGCAGCGTGACCGAGCCCGCGTCATCGATCGGCGGGGACTGCTTCTGGCCGCCACCCGGGTAGTGGGCGAAGGTGACCTTGGTCAGGTAGAGGGTTATCCCCGGCGCGATGATGTTGATCGCGACGCCGGAGATGATGTGGTCGACCCCGAAGGTCACGGTGGCCACCGCGTGCACCAGGCCGCCGATCGCGCCGAGCAGGGTGCCGAACACCAGCCCGGCCCACGGACCGTGTTCCCAGCCGAGGTATGCGCACCCCCAGGTGCCCAGGATCATCATGCCTTCTAGGCCGATGTTCACCACCCCGGCGCGCTCGGCCCAGAGCCCTCCCAGCCCCGCCAGCCCGATCGGCACCGCCGCCGACAGGCCCGCGGCGATCGTGCCGCTGCTGGTCAGGTCAGTGCCGCCGGTCAAGGCGCGGACCGCCGACAGCACCAGGAAGGCGCCGAGGGCGAAGGTGATCAGCAGCGGCGGCGAGAGCCGGGATCCCGGCCGCCGTCCCTGGACGTCCGGGCGGGCGGTGACGGCGGTGGCGGTGCTCATGCGGTCACCGCCTGGCTGGCCGGGGTGGCTGCCAGCTGGGCGGCCACGTCCTTCTGTTGCAACACCAGGCGATACCGGCGGACCAGCTCGTAGGCGATCACCACCGACAGCAGGATCACCCCCTGCATGATCGCCGCGATCTCGCGCGGCACCCCGATGAAGTCCAGCTGGTTGGCCGACTTGCCGAGGAAGGACCACAGCACCGCGGCCAGCGCCATGCCGATCGGCGAGTTGCGGCCGAGCAGCGCGATGGCGATGCCGGCGAAACCCAGCCCGGACTGCGCCGTCTGGCTGAAGGTATGGGTCTGGCCCAGCAATTCCGGCAGCCCCACCAGGCCGGCGACGCCTCCGGACATCAGCATCGCCACCAGGGTCATCCGCTTGACGTTGATGCCGCTGGCCACCGCCGCCTGCTCGTTCATGCCGGTCGCCTTGATCCGGAAGCCGAACCGGGTCCGGCCGGCGATGAACCAGTACGCGATCCCGACCGCGATGGCCACGAACAGGAACCCGAAGATCTTGGCCTGGGTGCCGGCGTAGCTCAGCCCGGCCACCTGGCCCGACGTCCCGATGGGCTTGGTCTGGATGTTGTTGCCGCTGGACTGTCCGAGTTTGTGCAGCAGGTAGGAGCCCAGTCCCACCGCGATGGCGTTCAGCATGATGGTCGAGATCACCTCGCTGACCCCGCGGGTCACCTTCAGCACGCCGGCGATGCCCGCCCAGGCGGCGCCGATCAGCATCGCCACCAGCACCTCGACCACCACGTGGAACGGCCCGCCGCCGGCCATCTGGCCGCCGACGTAGGCCGCTCCGAACGCCGCCAGGCTGTACTGGCCTTCGACGCCGATGTTGAACAGGTTCATCCGGAACCCGATCGAGACCGCCACCGCGGACAGGTAATAGACCATCGCCTGGTTCACCATGTCCACGAACGAGGTGGGACGCTCCGCCTGCTTCAACATGGTGGAGAACACCGTCGACGGGTTGTGCCCGCCCAGGCTCAGGATCACCGTGCTCGCCAGCAGCGCGAACAGCACCGCCCCGACCGGGGCTGCCAATCCGAGCAGCACCGAGCGCAGCGGGTAACGCTGGCGCAGCCGGCCGGCGAGGCTGACCGAGCCGGCCGAGCCGGCCGAGCCGGCCGCGGCGCTCACGCGGCGCCCGTGGTGGCGCCGGCGCCGGTCATCGCCGCGCCCAGCTCCTCGGCGGTGACGGTTGCCGGATCCGCCTCGGCAACGAACGCGCCGCGCAGGATCACTTGGATCGAGTCGGACAAGCCGATCAGCTCCTCCAGGTCTGCCGAGATGAGCAGGACGGCCAGCCCCGCCGCGCGGGCCCGCCGGACGTGTTCCCAGATGGCGGCCTGCGCGCCGACGTCCACGCCGCGGGTGGGCTGGGACGCGATCAGCAGCATCGGGTTGCCGGACAGCTCGCGTCCCACGATCAGCTTCTGCTGGTTGCCACCGGACAGCGCCAGGGCCGGGACGTCGATGCCGGGCGTCCGGACGTCGAACTCGTCCACGATCCGCTCGGTGTCCCGGCGGGCTCCGGCCCGATCGATCAGCGGGCCCTTGACGTTGGGCGCCGATTCGGAGTGCCCGAGCACCCGGTTCTCCCAGAGCGAGGCCTCCAGCAGCAGCCCCTGCCGCTGGCGATCCTCGGGGATGTAGGCGACGCCGGCCACCCGCCGATTGCGGGTCGACGCGGTGGTGATGTCCTGGCCGGCCAGCGTGATCGTCCCCGCGGTGATCGGCCGGATGCCCATCAGCGCCTCGACCAGCTCGCTCTGGCCGTTGCCCTCCACGCCGGCGATTCCGTAGATCTCACCGGCGTGGATGTCGAAGGAGATGTCGTTGAGCAACCGGCGGCCGCCGTCCCCGGCGACCGTGAGGCCCCGGACCGACAGCACCGTGCGGTCGGAGACGGTGTCCGAGCGGGTCTCCGGGCTCGGCAGCTCCGAGCCGACCATCAGCTCGGCCAGCTGCCGGGGGGTGGTGGAGCGCGGGTTGGCGGTGCCGACCGTGCGTCCCCGCCGGATCACGGTGATGTCGTCGGCGACCG
>NZ_DASVSG010000084.1:0-14604 GCF_036388195.1 Jatrophihabitans sp.
GATGTCGAGAGCCGTGCCCGTGCTTGCAGCGGGGCCGGACCGGCGTCAGCTGCGGGTAAGGATCACCACCGGGATCTGGCGCTCGGTCTGCCGCTCGTGCTCGGCGAAGAACGGGTAGGTCTGCTTGAGCATGCTCCACAGCCGGTCCCGCTCGTCGCCCTCCGCGGTGGTGGCCACCGCCTCGTAGCGCTCGTCGCCGACCTCGACGGTGACCTGTGGGTTGGCGGCCAGGTTCAGGTACCAGTCCGGGTGCCGGGGCGCGCCGATGTTCGAGGCGATCACCAGCAGCCGGTCGCCGTCCGGGTGGAACATCATCGGCGTGGTGCGCGGCTGCCCGGTCCTGGCCCCGGTGGTGGTCAGCAGCAGCAACCGGTCGCGGTGCATGCCCTCGATCTCGCCGCCGGCCCGGAACTGCTCGATCACCCGCCGGTTGATCTCTCTAACATCCATAGCCGTCCATTCCTCGCTCCCCTTTGCCCGGCCCCTCGCAGCGACAGTCATACATTGTGATCGCCCGAGCGGTCGACGGGTATGACTGTCGGCCGAGGTCCTCAGCTGGCTGCGAGCCGCACCGCAAGCGCCCCGATCAGGACGCCGGAGACGAGCGCCGTCACCCGCTGGCCCCGGACACCGGTGAGCATCCGGCCGAGCGCCGCGCCACCGCAGGCGAGCAGCAACTGCCAGCTTGCCGAGGCCGCGAACACCGCGGCCACGAACAGGGCCTGGCCGAGGCCGCTCGGGGCGGACCCGGCTCGAAGGCCGACCACCAGCGCGACGAAGTAGATGAGGGTCGTCGGGTTGATGGCGGTCAGGCCGGCCAGCGTGGCATAGGCCCGTGCCGGGCTGAGCGCCCGCGCCGGCCGGCCGCCGGAGATCCGCTGCCCGCGCCGGACTCCGAGCCACATGGCGCGCGCCGCCACGCCGGCCAGCACCGCGACCGACACCCAGTGCAGCACACCCAGGGCTGGCCTGATGAAGTCGGCCACGGCGGCGCCACCGAGGGTGGCAGCGACCGCGTACACCCCGTCCACGGTGGCGATCCCGAGCGCGGCGGCGGTCCCGACCCGAACGGAGGTCCGGGCGGTGAGCGCGACCAGGTAGGTGGCCATCGGCCCGACCGGGACGGCGACGGAGTAGCCCGCCAGCAGGCCGGCCAGCAGCTCGGCGGTCACGGCTGGGCCGGGACGGACCTCCCACCGGGGCAGGGCTGCTGGCGGGTGACCGCCGCGGTGGCGTCCGAACCTGTTCGTACCCGCTCCGTGTCCATGGTCATGGCGACGATGATGGGTCAGCCGCCGATCGGCGGCAACCGGGTTTTCGGCCCCGGCAGCCCAGCGGTCGCTCGGCACTTCGGAAGTCAAACCAGATCCGGACATCACCAACAATTGCTCCACAGCGGGGGAGCGCTCAGCTGCTCGCACAGCGCACGGTCAGCGCGCTGTGCGAGACCGCTGAGCACTGCTCTCCCTGACCGCGTTGATCCGCTGCGACAAGCCAGAAAGGAGGCTGCATGCTTCCCCTGTCCAGCCAGCAGCAACATCTGTGCGAGCCCGAGCAGGCGGGTGCCTTCAGTCCTCGATTCATCCTGTGCAAGGCGCTGCGGATCACCGGACACGTCGACACGGTGGCGCTGCAGAACGCTCTGGACGATGTGGTCGCCCGTCACGAGATGCTGCGTTCGGTCATCGTGCGCGACGCTTGCCCGCCCTACCAGCAGGTGCACCCCCCGTCGCCGGTGCCGCTGACGGTCCGCGACCTGCCACCTATGCCCAGCCACGTCCGGCAGCAGGTTGCCGAGGAGCAGCTCGCCAGGGCTGAGGCGAGCAGCATGGACCTCGAGCAGCTGCCGTTGCTCCGCGCCGAGCTGGCCCGCTTCGACAGCCATGACTCGGTGCTCAGCCTGGTGAGCCACCACTGCGCCTGCGACGGCTGGTCGATGAACCTGGTCGAGCGCGACCTGGCCGCCTGCTACGCGGCCAGGACCGGCGAGCACCCGCTGGACCTGCCGAAGGCGCCCCAGTACCAGGACTACACCCGCTGGCAGCGCAACCAGCTGGCCCAGCCGGCCGCACTTGCGAGGCTGGCGTACTGGCGCGAGCAGCTCGACGGCGCGCGCATGTTCACCCTGCCCACCGACCGGCCCGTCCCAGCCAGCTACACCGAGCCATACCTGCGGTACTCGTTCGGCGTCGGCGCCGAGGAGATGGCGACGGTCTCCCGATTCGTCAAGGCCGAACGCTTCTCGGGCTTCATGGTCATGCTCGCGGTGTTCAACGTGCTCGCGCACCGGATCAGCGGCACCCTGGATCCCGCCGTCAGCACGATGTTCCACGGGCGCAGCGAGCCCCAGTTCCGGGACACGGTCGGGTTCTTCCTGGACTTCCTCACCATGCGCACCGACCTGTCCGGCTGCCGGAGCTTTCGCGACGTCCTGATAAGCACGCGCGCCACCTGCCTGCAGGCCTATGAGCACGAGGTGCCACACCGGCAGGTTCTGCAGGCGATCCCGTCCCTCGGCGAGCCGATGACGAATCCGGGTAACTCCTACGTCGTGTTCGGATTCTGGGATTCCTCGCTGACCAGCACGACCACCGGTCCGTTCCGGATCGGCGACGGCTTCTCCGTCATCCGCAAGCCGGAACGGGCGCGGGTTCGAAGGAATGAGCAGTTGCCCGGTGGCGTGACGTTCAACACGGGCACGGTCCCCTCGGGTGAGCTGGTCGGTTCGCTGCAGTTCAGCCCCGAGACCTTCGACGAAACCACCGTGGCCGGCTGGGTCTCTGACTACTGCCAGATCCTGACCACGGCCATGGCCGACCCCGACCGCGAATGGGAGTTGCTGTGAACGAGCCGTCCAGCCCTGCCACCACCACCACCGTCGACCGGCTGCGCCGGCTGTGGACCGAGATCCTGGACGAGGACGACATCGCGCCGGACGCGGACTTCTTCGACCTGGGCGGCAACTCCTTCACCGCGATGGACCTGATGGCGAAGGTGCGCGCGGAGTTCGGCGTCGAGCTGGGGATCGTCGCCCTGTTCGCCAACTCCAGGCTGCCTGCGCTGGCTGACCAGATCGACCGGTTGGCGCGCTGATGGGCGCGGCGGACAAGCCCCATCTGGTCCCGCTGGACGACGGGGACTGGGCCACCTGGCGGGACGTGGTGCTGCGCGGCGCGGGCTTTCCGGCAGCCGCCGTCCAGGCGCTGACCGACCCGGGCCTGGCCGCCGCTGCCGACGCGGCGGTGGCCGACGCCCGCGAGCAGGGCGCCTACCTCGAGGAGTACCGGTCCGCCGGCGGCCGGCTGTCGGCGGCGATTCAGCAGCTCGCCACGTCCTCGCGATTTCGCGAAGCCGTCACCTGGCAGAACCCGAAGCTCATCAAGCTGTGCCTGGACAAGCTGGCGGCCGGCGAGCCGCGCACCGCCCGGGGCCGCGCTCATGAGCAGACGGTCGCCAACTACCTGCAGCGGTACGGCCTGAAGAACGACACGATCGGCTTCACCGGCCCGGTCGGCTGGGCGCGCTGGACCGAGCAGGGCCCGCCGCTGGAGATGCGTCTCGGCGAGCGCTTCCTGACGCGCCGGACGGTCTACTTCGAGACCTGGGCGATCGATGCCGTGGCGCAGGCGCTGGCAGCCGATGCCGAGCTGCGGCCGTGGTTGGCGCCCCGGCTGTTCGCCGCCCACCGGCTCGACGGCGCCACGTTGCACGTGCCGGGACGGCGGCCAGTGGCCCTCACCGCGAGCGAGAGCGCGCTGCTGGCGCGGCTGGACGGGATCGCCAGCGTGACCGACCTCGCCGCGGAGCTGGCCCGCTCGGAGTCTCCCGAGCTCGGCGACCGGACGGCCCTGCTGGCCGCCCTCGACGCGCTGGTCGCCCGCGGCCTGGTGCGGCTCGATCTGATGGGCGTCATCGAGGCTCGGCCGGAACGCGCGCTGCTGGCCCGGCTGGAGCGGATTGCGTACCCGCGAGCGCGTCAGCGGGCGCTCGGCATCGTTGCGGGCCTGCTCGCCGCCCGGGACCGGGTCAGCGCCTGCGCCGGGGACGACGTGGCCCTCGAAGCCGCCTTCGCCGAACTAGGGAGCTGCTTCCAGGCCATCACCGGAGTGGCGGACGAGCGCCGTCCGGGGCAGACCTATGCCGGCCGCACGCTGGTCTATGAGGACACCGTCCGGGATGCCCGGGTGGACCTGGGGCCGGCTCTGCGGCAGGAGCTCGCGCAGCCGCTGGGCCTGCTGCTCGACAGCGCCCGGTGGCTGGTGGCCGAGATCGGGCAGGAATGGCACAAGCTCCTGCTGCAGCTCTACGAACGCCGCGCCGCCCAGACCGGCAGCCCGGCTGTTCCGCTGACCGCGATCTTGAGCGTGGCCACTCCCTTCCTGTTCTACAACGCACGCACCCTGTCGCAGCCGACCGGCGCTGCCGTGGCGGAGTTCCAGCGCCGGTGGGCAGCGGTCCTGCAGATCCCGCCGGACGCCTCTGACGTCCGGTTGCGCAGCGCGGACCTGGCCGAGCGGGTCGCGGAGCTGTTCCCGCCGCGCGAGCTGCCGTGGGCCACCGCGATCCACCACTCACCCGACGTGATGCTGGCCGCCGCCGACCCGGACGCGATCGAACGGGAGGACTACCTGTTCGTGCTGGGCGAGCTGCACCTGTCGTTCAACACGATGGAAAGCCGGGTCTTCGTCGAGCAGCACGACGACCCGGCCTTGCTGCTCGCCGGCGCCGAGTCGGACCTGGGCGACCGGCGCATCTACAACATCCCGCCCAGGAACGTGCTCAGCGTGACCTCCCGGGTCGCGCCGCCGTCGGCGCTGCTCTCGCCCCGGTACACCTACTGGACCACCTACCTGGAGTGCGTCGAGCCCGCGGCGCCGATCATTCCGGCCGTCGATCTGGTCGTGCACCGCGAGGGCGACCAACTCCTCGTCCGCTCCGTCACAAGCGCGTTCGAGGCTCCGCTGTCCAGGGTGATGGGCGAGATGCTGTCCGGAGCGTCCCTGAACGCCTTCAAGCCGGTCGCCCATGGCGCCCACCGTCCACGGATCACGATCGACCGCCTCGTCCTCACCCGCGAGTCGTGGACCTTTCCGGCCGCCGAGCTGGCCTGGGCGAGCCTGCGCTCGGAAGCCGACCGGTTCCTCGGCGCCCGGCGCTGGCGGCTGCGGCACGGCCTTCCGGAACGGGCGTTCTACACGGTCCCGGTCGAGGACAAGCCGACCTTCGTCGACTTCAGCAGCCTGGCCTACGTCAACATCCTGGCCAAGTCGATCCGCCGGTCGGCGGCAGAGGAGGACGGCTCGGTCACCCTCACCGAGATGCTGCCCGACCAGTCACAGCTCTGGCTGACCGATCAGGACGGCCACCGCTACACCTGCGAACTCCGCCTGCTCGCGGTCGACCAGCAGGCGCAGCCGTGAGGACCTGTGCCGGGGGCTGCCCTAGGCCGATGTCTGCTGCTCTCCGGCGATGTTGACCAGCCACGGGATGCCGAACCGGTCGGTGCACATGCCGAAGAAGTCACCCCAGGGAGCCTTGTCCAGCGGCATGGCGACGTCGCCGCCATCGGACAGCTTGTCCCAGTAGCCGCGCAGCTCGCCCTCGTCCTCGCCGCTCAGCGAGACGGCGAAGTTGTTGGTGCCCGGGGTGTAGTCCATGGAGTTCGGGGTGTCGGCGGCCATCAGGGTCAGGCCGTTGTCGGTGATCAGCTGCGAGTGCATGATCTTGTCCTGCTCGGCCGGATCCTCGCTGGCATGCATCTCGGCGAACGTGCTCATGGTGAGCTCGCCGCCGAACACCGAGTGGTAGAACTCCATCGCCTCGCGCGTCCGGTCGCGGAAGTTGAGGTAGGGGTTGAGCCGGGTGGTCATGAGCGGGTCCTTTCCCTCGTGAGGCCTTGATTCTGTACCGCGCCCGCACGGCTCGGGAAGTGGGCGCCGCCTGGTTGGCCGGTCCGTCTAGCGCTGGTCGCGGTCGGCGCGCAGCAACAGCACCGAGCGGCCGGCCAGGGCGATCTCGACGCCCCCGCCGATCGGCTCGGCGGCCGAGATCCCGCCGGCCTCGCCGGTGTCGATGACCACCTGGTAGCGATCGGCCCAGGGCAGCCCCGGCAGCGCGAACCCGATCGGCTGCTCGCCGGAGTGCAGCAGCAGCAGGTAGGACTCGCCCCGGATGGTCTCGCCGCGCCGGCCGCGGTGCCGCAGCCCGCGGCCGTCGAGGTACATGCCGATGGTGCGCAGCGCCGGGTCGAACCAGTCCCGGGCGCCGAGCTCGCCGCCGGCCGGGTGGAACCAGGCCAGGTCCTTGCAGCCGTCCTCGTCCACCGCCCGGCCCTCGAAGAACGCCCGTTGCCGCAGCACCGGCGAGGCCCGGCGCAGCGCGATCAGCCGCCGGATCAGCTCGAGCAGGTCCGCGCTCGCCGGGGTGTCCTCCCAGTCCAGCCAGGAGATCTCGTTGTCCTGGACGTAGGCGTTGTTGTTGCCGCCCTGGGTGCGATACCGCTCGTCCCCGGCCACCAGCATCGGCGCCCCGGTCGAGAGCAGCAGCGTGGTGAGCAGGTTGCGAACCTGCTTGCGCCGCAGGGCGTTCACCGTCGGATCGGCAGTCTCGCCCTCCACCCCGAAGTTGAGCGAGCGGTTGTCGTCGGTGCCGTCGGCGTTGCCCTCGCCGTTGTCCTCGTTGTGCTTGCGCTCGTAACTGGCCAGGTCCCGCATGGTGAAACCGTCGTGCGCGGTGACGAAGTTGATCGAGGCGAACGGCAGCCGGCCGTCCTCGGCGTAGAGGTCCGAGGACCCGGTCAGCCGGAACGCCAGGTCCCGGACGCCGCCCGCCCCGTGCGCCCAGAAGTCCCTCACCGTGTCGCGGTACTTGCCGTTCCATTCCGTCCACAGCGGCGGGAACTCGCCCACCTGGTAACCGCCGTCGCCGATGTCCCACGGCTCGGCGATCAGCTTGACCCGGCTGATCACCGGGTCCTGGTGGATGGTGTCGAAGAACGAGGACAGCTTGTCGACATCGTGCAGCGACCGGGCCAGCGCCGACGCCAGGTCGAACCGGAACCCGTCGACGTGCATCTCGGTGACCCAGTAGCGCAGCGAGTCCATCACCAGCTGCAGGACGGCCGGGGTCCGGACGTCCAGGGTGTTGCCACAGCCGGTGTAGTCGAGGTACTTGGCCGGGTTGTCCGGGTCCAGCCGGTAGTAGCCGCTGTTGTCGATGCCCCGGAACGACAGCATCGGCCCGTCCGGGGTGGCCTCGCCGGTGTGGTTGTAGACCACGTCCAGGATCACCTCGATGCCGGCGGCGTGCAGGGCGCGCACCATCGCCTTGAACTCGCGCACCTGGTTACCGCCGAGCCGGCCGGTGTGGGTGGCGTAGGCGGCGTGCGGGGCGAAGAAGCCGATCGAGTTGTAACCCCAGTAGTTCTTCGCGCCGCGCCGCTGCAGGGCCGGCTCGCTGATGAAGTGGTGGATCGGCAGCAGCTCGACGGCGGTGATGCCCAGATCCTTGAGGTAGGAGATGGCGGCCGGGTGGGCCAACCCGGCGTAGGTGCCCCGGAGGTCCTCGGGGATGCCCGGATGGCGCGCGGTGAAGCCCTTGACGTGCAGCTCGTAGATGATGGTGTCTTCCCAGGCCGTGTTCGGCCGGGGGTCGTTGCCCCAGGGAAAGCCGTCCAGGGACACCACCGACCGCGGGACGAACGGCGCGGAGTCCAGGTCGTTGCTGGCATAGCAGGCGATGTTCTCGGTGAAGTCGCCCTCGATGGCGCGGGCGTACGGGTCGATCAGCAGCTTGGCCGGGTTGTGCTGGTGGCCGCTCGCGGGGTGGTGCGGCCCGTCCAGGCGGAAGCCGTAGCGCTGGCCCGGGTTGATCCCCGGCAGGTAGCCGTGCCAGATGTGGAAGCTCTTCTCCGACAGCTGCACCCGGGTCTCCGGGCCGGAGCCGACGAACAGGCACACCTCGGCCCGGGTGGCGGTCGGTGACCAGATGCTGAAGTTGGTGCCCTCGCCGTCCCAGCAGGCGCCCAGCGGGAACGGCGCGCCGGGCCAGGCCACCAGGTTGCCGGGGCTGGCGCCCAGCTGGTGTGCCAGGCGGTGGCTGAGGTCGGGTGCAGGTTCCATAGCGCAGGCGACCTTACGCCGCCGAGGGGCGTGCCGTTTTCTCACCAGTTGTGAACGTGCGGTTGGATAGGGGCGTGGCCGGCCCCGATTTCGAACCAGACCCCGACGCCATCCTGCAATTGCGGCAGGTGACCGTCCGGCGGGGGAGCAAGCTGCTGCTGGACTCCGTGGACTGGACGGTCGAGGAGGACGAGCGCTGGGCCGTGCTCGGGCCCAACGGCGCCGGCAAGACCACCCTGCTGCAACTGGCCGCCACCACCATGCACCCGACCACCGGGACGGTCGCGGTGTTCGGCGAGCGGCTGGGCTCGGTGGACGTGTTCGAGCTGCGGCCCCGGATCGGGCTGTCCTCGGCGGCGCTGGCCCAGCGGATCCCGCCCGGGGAGCTGGTGATCGACGTGGTGGTCTCGGCCGGCTACGCCGTGATCGGGCGCTGGCGGGAGGCGTACGGGCGCCTGGACGTCCGGCGGGCCCGGACCCTGCTGGCCCGGTTCGGGGTGGCCGAGCTCGCCGAGCGCAGTTACGGCACGCTGAGCGAGGGCGAGCGCAAGCGGGTGCAGATCGCCCGGGCGATGATGACCGACCCGGAGCTGCTGCTGCTGGACGAGCCGGCCGCCGGCATGGACCTCGGCGGCCGGGAGGACCTGCTGCGCCGGCTGGCGAGGCTGGCCGCCGACCCGGAGGCGCCGGCGATGATCCTGGTGACCCACCATGTCGAGGAGATCCCGCTGGGCATCAGCCACGCGCTGCTGCTCGGCGAGGGCAAGGTGGTCGCGCAGGGGCTGATCGGCGACGTGCTGACGTCGGAGAACCTGTCCCGCGCCTTCGGCCTGGACCTCACCGTCGAGCACGAGGACGGCCGGTACTTCGCCCGTGCCCGCTGGAGCTGATCGCGCGCGACCCGTCAGCGGCTCTGGGTAGGCTCGCGGCCATGACTGAGTTCGTATCCCTCGAGGTCGCCGACGGGGTGGCCACCATCCGGATCGACCGGGCGCCGGTGAACGCCCTGAACACCCAGGTGCAGGAGGAGCTGCGCGAGGCAGCCGCCGAGTGCGGCCGGCGCGACGACATCCGGGCCGTCATCCTGTGGGGCGGGCAGAAGGTGTTCGTCGCGGGCGCGGACGTCAAGGAGTTCCACACCATGTCGGCCCAGGACATGCAGCGCCGGGCCGGCGCGCTGACCTCGTCGCTGGATGCCATCGCCCAGCTGCCCAAGCCGGTGATCGCGGCGGTGACCGGCTACGCCCTCGGCGGCGGCTGCGAGCTGGCGCTGACCGCCGACTTCCGGGTCAGCGCCGACAACGCCAAGTGGGGCCAGCCCGAGATCCTGCTGGGCGTGATCCCGGGCGCCGGTGGAACCCAGCGGCTGGCCCGGCTGATCGGCCCTGCCAAGACCAAGGACCTGGTCTTCACGGGACGGTTCGTCGACGCCGCCGAGGCGCTGGAGCTGGGGCTGGTGGACGTGGTGGTCGCCGCCGACGACGTGTACCCGACCGCCCAGGCGATGGCCGCGAAGTTCGCCCGCGGGCCGGCGCTGGCGCTGCGGGCGGCCAAGCTCGCCATCGACGGCGGCCTGCAGACCGACCTGGCCAGCGGGCTGAAGCTCGAGTCCCAGCTGTTCGCCGGGCTGTTCGCCACCGAGGACAAGCAGCGCGGGATGGGCTCCTTCATCGAGTCCGGGCCCGGCAAGGCCGAGTTCATCGGGAACTGAGCATGCCCGCCGCGCCGAATCCCACCGTCGCCAGCGCTACCGCCGAGCAGGTCGAGGCCGCCTGGAAGGACCCGAAGCTCGCCAACGTGCTCTACCACGACTGGGAAGCGGGCAGCTACGACGAGAAGTGGTCCATCAGCTTCGACCAGCGCTGCATCGACTACGCCCGCGACCGGTTCGCCCATGTCGCAGGCGCCGACGGCTGGCCCTACGGCCGGGCGCTGGAGCTCGGCTGCGGCACCGGCTTCTTCCTGCTGAACCTCAAGCTCGCCGGGGTGCTCGACTCCGGCGCGGTGACCGACCTCAGCCCCGGCATGGTCGAGGTCGCCCGCCGCAACGCCGCCAACCTGGGCTTCGACATCGAGGGCCGGGTCGCCGACGCCGAGTCCATCCCCTATGACGCCGACAGCTTCGACCTGGTGGTCGGGCACGCGGTGCTGCACCACATCCCCGACGTCGAGCAGGCGTTGCGGGAGGTGCTGCGGGTGCTCAAGCCCGGCGGCCGGTTCGTCTTCGCCGGCGAGCCCACCCGCTACGGCGACCTCATCGCCCGCCGGCTGTCCCGGCTGACCTGGTGGGCCACCACCCGGATCACCCGGCTGGACCGGCTGAAGTCCTGGTCCCGGCCCAAGACCGAGCTGGACGCCTCGTCGCGCGCCGCGGCGCTGGAGGCCGTCGTCGACCTGCACACCTTCGACCCGGCCGAGCTGCGCCGGCTGGCCGAGCGGGCCGGGGCTGCGGACGTCGCGACCCGGACCGACGAGCTGACCGCGGCCTGGTTCGGCTGGCCGGTCCGGACGTTCGAGGCGGCCGTCCCGCGCGAGAAGCTCGGGTTCGGCTGGGCGATGTTCGCCTACACCAACTGGCAGCGGCTGCATCGGCTGGACTCGGCGGTGCTGGCCAGGTTCGTGCCGGCCCGGCTGTTCTACAACGTCGAGATCACCGGGACCAAGCCGGCATGATCGACACCGTCCTGTTCGACCTCGACGGGACGCTGAGCGATTCGGCGCCCGGCATCCTCGGCGCGCTGCGGGCCAGCTTCGCCGAGGCGGGGCTGGACTGGGTGGATCCCGACACCGCGCGCTCGCTGCTCGGCCCGCCGTTCTGGCACTCGCTGCCGCCCCTGGTCGGCGAGGACCGGGTCGATCAGGTGGTCAGCGCCTACCGCCGGCACTACGTCGAGGACGGCGCCATGTTCGACACCGCCTGCTACGACGGGGTGGCCGACACCCTGCAGGCGCTGGCCGACCGCGGTTTCCGGCTCGCCGTCGCCACCAGCAAGCCGGAGCCGCACGCCAGCCGGATCGTGGCCCACCTGGGGCTGGCCGGCTTCTTCCAGACCATCTGCGGCGACACCCTCGACGGGCTCCGGGACTCCAAGGCGCTGGTGGTGGGCGAGGCGCTGACCCGGCTCGGCGCTCCGGATCCGGCGACCGTGCTGATGGTCGGGGACCGCAGCCACGACGTGCTGGGCGCGGCCGCGCACGGGCTGGGCTGCGCCGGCGCGCTGTGGGGGTACGGCTCGGCGGCCGAGCTGACCGCGGCCGGCGCGCTGCGGCTGTGCGCCAAGCCGGCCGAGGTGCTCGACGCGCTCGAGCCCGCGGGCTGAGCCATGGTCGGCCGATGGCGGTTCCGCGTCCGCGATGCCGGCCTCGATGCCGGCCTTGATCCCGGCCTTGATGCCGGCCAGCCGCGCTGGCTCAGCGGGGCGAGCCTGCGCTGGGTGCTGCGGCGCCGGGCGTACACGCCGTGGTACCTGCTGCGGTACTGGCGGTTCTGGCGGTTCAAGCTCGCCAATCCGCATGTGATCACCCAGGGCATGGTCTTCCTCGGCAGGAACGTCGAGGTGTACGCCCGGCCGGGGTTCGGACGGCTGGTGCTGGGACGCTGGGTGCACCTGGGGGACGGCACCTCGCTGCGCTGCCACGAGGGCACCCTGCGGATCGGGGACAAGGTGGTGTTCGGCCGCAACAGCGTGGTCAACGCCTATCTGGACATCAGCATCGGCGCGGCCAGCATCATCGCCGACATGGTCTACGTGACCGACTTCGATCACGTCTTCGTCGACATCGAGCGGCCGATCAAGGATCAGGGGATCGTCAAGTCACCGGTGCGGATCGGCTCCGACGTGTGGCTGGCGAACAAGGTGTCGGTGGTCCGCGGCACGGTGATCGGCGACGGCTGCGTGGTGGCCGCCAACGCCGTGGTCACCCGGGACCTGCCGCCGTACTCGGTCGCGGTCGGGGTGCCGGCCAGGGTGATCCGCAACCGGCGCGATGATCACGATGCCGGCGCGGACACCCGGGCCGCGATCGCGGACATGGCCGCCAAGCTGGGCCTGACCTGAGCGATCACCGTCGCACGCTGGCGTAGACCTCGGCCGTCCGGCGGGCCAGTGCCGGCCAACCGAACTCCTCCTGTGCCCGGCGTTGGGCGCGGGCCGCGCGCTGCCGGGCGCCCTCGGGATCGCCCACCACCTCGCGGACGGCGGCGGCGATGGCGGCCGGGCTCTCCGGGGCGAAGCGCAGGCCGGTGACCCCGGGCTCCACCAGCTCGGCCAGGCCGCCGGTGTCCGAGACCGCCACCGGCGTGCCGGCCAGCTGGGCCTCCAGCGCCACCATCCCGAACGGCTCGTACAGCGAGGGCACCACCACCAGGTCGGCGGCGGCCAGCAGCCCGGTCAGCTCGGCGGCGTCCAGGAAGCCCGCCCAGCAGATCAGGTGGCTGACCCGGTACCGGGCCGCCCGGTCCTGCTGGGCGGCCAGTTGCTGCCCGGCGCCGGCCACCACCAGCCGCATGCCCGGCAGCTCCTGGCACAGCAGCGGCAGCGCCTTGATCAGCTCCTGCAGCCCCTTCTCGTGCACCAGCCGGCCCGCGAAGGCCAGCAGCGGCTCGCCGCCGTATGCCCGGTTGCTGCCAGCAGTCTCAACCTCAGATCGAGACTCAACCGGCAGCCAGGACCCGGGGCCGTTGCCGATCACCCGCACCCTGGCCGGATCGAGCTGGAACAGCCGGCTGACCTCGGCGGCCATGAACCGCGAGCAGGCGATCACCGCTGCGGCGTCGCGGCACAGCCAGCGCTCGACCGAATGGATGGCCCGCGGCGTCGACTCGGGAAGCCAGCCCTGCTGCCGGCCGTGCTCGGTGGCGTGCACGGTGGCCACCACCGGGCTGCCGGTGACCTCGTGCAGGGTGTGGGCGGTCTGGGCCACCAGCCAGTCGTGGGCATGGATGACGTCGGGCCGCCAGTCCGCGACCAGCCGCAAGCCGGCCCGGGTCAGGGAGTGTTCGAAGGCCTGCGCCCAGGCCAGCACGCTCTCGCTGCCGAGGTCGATGGCCAGCCCGTCGGCGGCAGCCCGCCAGACGGTGACCCCGTCGAGGCGGCGCTGATCGGGCTCGGCCCGGGTGCCCCTGGTCAGCACCCGGACGTCATGTCCCTCGGCGGCCAGGTGCCGGGCCAGCTGCCCGACATGCCGACCCAACCCGCCGACCACCAGCGGAGGGAACTCCCATGACACGATCAGCACCCGCACACGAGAGATGGTGCCCTACCCGATGACCCAGCCGACGCCGCCGCATGACCGGCCGCCACCGGCCGGCTCCGAGCCCGGTTCTGAGTCCGGTTCTGAGCCCGCCGGAGAGCCCGGCTCCGAGCGCGGCTCTGAGTCCGGCGGCCGGCCGCCGCGCGATCGAAGCGCCGCTCGGTTGGCCGCCGGCGCGGTCCTGCTGGTGCTTGCCCTGGTGCTGTTCGCCAGCGCCCGGGTGGTCGCGGCCGGCCAGCGGCACGCCTACGACCCGGCAGCCAACCCGCCGCCGGCCTACCACCTCACCGCCGGCAAGACCTACCAGCTGTCGTCCACCCGGTCGGTGGCCGAGTTGAAGAAGGCCGGGCTGCTCACCGACCTGGCCTGCTATGCCACCACGAGCACCGGGGTGCAGACCCCGGTGGCGTTGGCGTCGACGGCCGAGGACGACCGCAACCTGCACCTGTTCGCCACCATGGTGGCTCCCAGCACCGGCGAGTACCGCCTGAGCTGCACCGGCATCCCGCAGGTGTTCGTCGACGACGCGGACAACGCCGCGCCCGATCGCAGCGCCCCGCTGGTGCTGCTGTCCATCCTGGTCGGCCTGCTGGGCGTGATCGCTGCCTGCTCGGGTGGCTACGGCGTCTTCACCCCGAACCGCCGTCAGCCAGCTGACCGGTAGTAGCGTCGCCCATCGGCAGGACCGACCGCTTCGCGGCGATGCCGAGCGGTTTCGAGCCGTCGCGACCCTGAGGTCAGGGCATCTCGATGGTTTCGGCACGTTCCAGTTCGGCCAGGGCCGCATCCAGGTAGCCCGTCAGCGGGCCGCCGGCCACGCTCAGCAGGTCCGCGATCAGCAACGCCGCGCCGGAGCTGAGCGCGCCCGGGCCGGCTGTCGCGGCCGCCTCGTCCGGGTCGGACAGGCCCAGCGCGCCGGTCAGCACCTGCACCAGCACCCCTGGATCGGCCTCGGCGTGCCACTGGGCTGCTGACAGCAGGCAGCGCCGCAGCACGTCCTGGGCGTCGGCGGTGGACAGCCCGTCCGGATGCAGCTCTTCCAGCAGCGAGCGCAGCACCCACGCCTGCACCAGGACCAGCCGTTGCGGGTCCTGGACCGCCAACCGATCAGCGGCCTGGGCGAACCGGTCGGCGTCCTGGCTCGACGCGGCCTCGACGGCCTCGGTGATCGCACGGCGGAGCCCGGCCGCGGAGGAGGTAGCTGACCGGCGCATGTGGTGGCGACTCCCAG
>NZ_DASVSG010000085.1:0-33418 GCF_036388195.1 Jatrophihabitans sp.
CGCGGCGGGCCGAGGCGCTCGCCGAGGTGGCCCCGGCCACCGGCCGGGTGCCCCGGCTGGTCACCTCCGAGGCCGCCGAGGCGCAGGCGTTCCTGGACGACGCCCTGGCCCACGGCCACGAGGGTGTGGTCGCCAAGTCACCCACCGCCCCGTACGAGGCCGGCCGGCGCGGCGCCGGCTGGTTGAAGGTCAAGCCGGTGCACACCCTCGACCTCGTGGTGCTGGCCGTGGAATGGGGCTCTGGCCGCCGGCGGGGCACCCTCTCCAACATCCACCTCGGCGCCAGGGATGAGCGGACCGGTGGCTTCGTCATGCTGGGCAAGACCTTCAAGGGCATGACCGACGCCATGCTCGACTGGCAGACCCGCCGGTTCACCGAACTGGCCGACGGCCCGACCAACGGCTACGTCGTACGGGTGCGTCCCGAGCAGGTCGTAGAGATCGCGTTCGACGGCGTGCAGCGCTCCTCCCGCTATCCCGGTGGGGTGGCGCTGCGCTTCGCGCGGGTGCTGCGCTACCGGGACGACAAGACCGCCGCCGAAGCCGACACCATCGACACGGTCCGGGCCTTCGCCACCGCGGCCGGGGTCGACACCGCGGCCGACCGCCCGGACTGACCGCTACCAGGCAGCACAGCGTTGCCGCAGCGGGCCGACCTGATCGAGCCCTGCCACGATCAGGTCGTCAGAGGCGCGTACAGCTATCCGATCGCCAGCCGCGGCAGGTCGGTCTCCGGATCCCAGCGCAGCGGCACCACGGCGAACTGACGTGCCGCCGACGGCGCGTTGCGGAAGTGGTAGCACAGGTACGCGACGCCGTCGCTGGTGATCACGCTGCAGTGGCCCGGCCCGAACAGGCCGGCCGCGGGGTCGGGCCCCAGCAGGCTGTCCTCCGGCGACGGGCTCAGATCCAGCCACTGCTGGCCGGCCGGGTCCTGGGCTGCCACCCCGATCCCGTAGAAGTCGGCGAAGTTGCCACCGCTGTAGAGCACCACCTCGCGGCCGTGCGGCGCCGTGATCGCCGCGGGTCCCTCGATCGTGGACCAGCGCACCGTCTCCGACCGGTCCCACCGCACTCCGGGGATGTGCTTCCACGGCATCGACCGGTTGGCGTCGTAGAGCTGCCATTCCGCCTGCGGCCGGGCGATCACCGAAGGCTCGGACTCCAGGCGTCGCAGATCCGGGCTGATCCTCGCCCGGACGATGCCGGTGCCGTACGGCTCGTCGGTGACGAAGTCGACCGCGAAGTACAGCCAGTGGCTGCCATCGGCCGAGCGGTGCACGTCGGGATCGATCGCGAAGTCCAGGTCCGGCGTCAGCACCTCACCGGAGTCGGCGAACGGGCCGGCCGGTGAGGTGCTGTCTGCCCGCCGCAGCCGGTGCTCCTGGTGTCCTTCGGTCTCCCCGGCGCCCTTGGCCCGGGAGTAGAGCATCACCCAGGGCCGCTCCAGACCGGGCACGTACCGGACGCAGGGCGCCCAGCACCACCGGTCCACACCGATGCCGGGGTAGCTGTCCCCGACTCGCTGCCACCCGGCCGGGTCCAGCAGGCTGTTGGACCCGTACACCGGAAAGCCGGTCCCGGAGACGTAGACGTAGAACCGGAACGGCTGCTGCGAGCGCTGGTCGGCCGGCACCTCGACCAGGAACGGGTCGCCCTGGTCGACGTCCGGCTCCGGAACCAGGGCCACGCCCAAGGCTGCCATCGAGGTCACGTGATGCTCTCCGATCAAAGGGACGCCGAGCGACCCGGTCAGGCCTCGAGCGATGGTAGCGAGGGCGTCCGACGCGCCGGGACGCTAGTTCCCCGCCGTAGCGAACCGTCCGGCCAACTCGTTGTCCACCAGCGAGAAGGCGGACGCGATCGCCATGTGCATGTCGAGGTACTTGTAGGTCCCCAGCCGGCCGCCGAAGTAGACGTCCGGCTCCGCCGCGGCGCGGTCGCGGTAGCGGGCCAGCACCGCCCGGTCCCGCTCGGTGTTCACCGGGTAGTACGGCTCATCGGCGCGCCCGGCCTGCCGGGAGTACTCGCGGACGATGACGGTGCGGTCCTCGGGGTAGTGCGCCCGCTCCGGGTGGAAGTGGCGGAACTCGTGGATCCGGGTCCACGGCACGTCCGAATCGGCGTAGTTCATCACCGGCGTGCCCTGGAAGTCCCCGACGTCGAGCACCTCCTGTTCGAAGTCCAGCGTCCGCCAGCCCAACTCGCCTTCGGCGTAGTCGAAGTACCGGTCGAGCGGGCCGGTGTAGACGATCGGGACACCGGCCGGGATCCGGGAGCGGAGGTCGAAGAAATCGGTGCTCAGCCGCACGGTGATGTTGCGGTGATCGGCCATCCGCTCGAGCCAGGCGGTGTAACCGTCGGTGGGCAGGCCCTCGTACTTGTCGTTGAAGTAACGGTTGTCGAAGGTGTAGCGCACCGGCAACCGGCTGATCACGTCGGCCGGCAGCTCACGCGGATCGGTTTGCCATTGCTTTTCGGTGTAACCGCGCACGAAGGCTTCGTACAGCGGCCGCCCGATCGAGGCGATGGCCTTGCGCTCCAGGTTGTCCGGGACCTCGTCGCCGACCTCCGCCGCCTGCTGGCGGATCAGCTGCCTCGCCTGGGACGGGCTGAAGTGCGCGCCGAAGTACTCGCAGATCGTCGCCAGGTTGATAGGCATCGGATACACCCGGCTCTTGCTCACGGTGAAGACCCGGTGCTGATAGCCGGTGAAGGTGGTGAAGCGGTTGACGTAGTCCCACACCCGCTCGTTCGAGGTGTGGAACAGGTGCGCTCCGTACCGGTGCACCTCGATGCCGGTGCTGGGCTCGATCTCGGAATAGGCGTTGCCGCCGAGGTGATCGCGGATCTCCAGCACCAGCACCCGCTTGCCGTGCTGTTCGGCGATCCGCTCGGCCACCGTCAGGCCGAAGAAACCCGATCCCACCACGATGAGATCGGCGGCGCGCAGCTCCTCGGTGGTTACGGTCGCGGTCACGGGTTCAACTCCTGTGCGGTCTGGCAGGGCGCGGGCACCCGGCAGGCCGGACACCGGCCCTGGTCGTCACCCTGAATCGGATGTATCCGCAGGGCATTGAAGATCCTGCTCAACAACGGTGCTCGCAGGAACGGTGTGGCGGAGGACACCGCTGCCTCGGCGAGGACGGGAACCCCCGATCCGGTAAGGCGAAGCGAGCCCAGCGCGGCATCCTGCAGGCCATGGCTCGCCGCGATGACACCCTGCCGGTGGGCCTGCTCGAGCTCGTGGGTGAGGGTCGTCGGCGCCGCGGTCACACCGTCACCTCCTCTTCCACTTCGCGGTACTCGGACGCGCTGGGGCGCTCATCGAGCAACCGGCTCATCGCGGTCGCGATGTAGTTCCATTCCTGACGGCCCTGAATCGGCTTCGCCTTGCGGTCCCGGTCGGAAAGCTCGTGGGTGACCACTTCACGGCAGGCTGCAGCGAACTCGTCGCCGTCATCGGCCAGGTGCACCACATCGGCGTAGTCGGCCACCACATCGGGCACCCGGGTGGAGACCACCGGAAGCCCGGCGGCGAGGTACTCCAACGTCTTGGTAGGACTGATCGCCCGGGTGGCCTCGTTGAGCGCGAAGGGCATCAGGGCGACATCGAAGCCGGCCATAACCTGCGGCAACTGCCGGTAGGGCACCATTCCGACATAGTCGATGTTGCTGGCCTGAGGCAGGCTGGACTCCTCGATCTTGGTGACCGGCCCGACCATCCGCACCGTCCAGTCAGGCAGCGCCGCGGCCAGCTGCGCGATGAGATCCAGATCCACCCGCTCGTCGATCACCCCTACGTAGCCGGCGACCTTGGAGCTGCGCTCGCGGCGCAGCTCTCGGGAGGCCGCGTAGTGCTCCTGCTCGACTCCACTGGGGAACAGGTACACCGCATGCCTGCGCTGGCCGAGGATGCCGCGGTGCAGCGAACGCCCGCCGGTGAACACCACGTCGGCCACGCTCAGCAACTGCCGCTGGCGCAACCGGAGCCCCTCGGGCGCGTGTCGGAAGGATGACAGGTCATCCATCACGTCATAGATCAGCCTGCCGGCATCCAGGCCCTTGCCGATGTCGTAGGCCATCGGGGTGTACAGCCAGAGGTCTGGCGACGATCCGCAGCCCTGCTCGGCGAGCAACTCGGCGAGCAGCGCCGGGTAGTTGGCGGCGCGCGGGTCATTGAAGCTGATGGATCCGGTCGGATCGTTCGGCCCCGTCACCTCCAGCCATACCCGGGTGATGCCGTCCTGCTGCTCTGACCGGATCTGTGGCTGCTGGACATCGGCGGCGATCGGCTCCTCCACGAACCAGGTCCGGGCGCCCGCCTTGGCCCGCTGCAGCGCGAACCGCGAGACCAGGTGCTGTGGACGCTGCCAGACCCAGGTCCAGCGCAGGTGGGACAGCACTACAAGGTCGGGTTGAGACCGACGGTCATTCATCTTCAAACCTCCATGGAAAACGGCGGAACGGCGACGGCGGCGCTCGCGAGTTCATCGGGCGGGTCCTGCCACGGCCAGTGCCGCAAGGTGGGTTGTAAACCGGCTAAGAGGACATCGCATGGGGGCTGGAACCGGTAGGCAGGCAGGGCCTCGGCGCCGGAGCCGATGACCACCTTCTCCCATGCGCCGGTGAAATCGGTTCGTTCACGGGCCTTGGTGACGGGATCGATGCTGAGAACGCCAACCGGGTCGACGCGTCCGGCGGTGCGCGCCAGCAACGAGTCCCAGTCACAGGAGTCCACCTGGGGGAACCAGCAGAAACCGTGCAGCGGCAGGCCCCGCTCCAGCGCGAGGTCGTACTGCTCGACCATGTAGCGCAGCCAGGAGATCCGGTCCGAGGGCAAGCCGCGCAGGTTCGTCTCGGTCAGCATCAGCGGCAGGCCGTACCGGGTGAAGTACTGCTCGGCGATCGCGGCGAAACCGATCGGCTGCGGCGACGGCGCGTAGGCGCCGCTCTCGTCGTAGTACCACTCGGAGTGGCAGTAGTAGTCCAGTCCCACGACATCGACCCGCCGTGGCGGCAGCTCCAGCAGCGGGCCGCCACCGGCCCGCACGAACTCGGCGACGAACGGCCGGTCCGGGTCCAGGTCGTGACCCAGCATCAGATCCAGGAAGATATGCCGTCGATCATTGGTGAACTGGACGTAGTCCTGGCACGCCTGGCTGCCGGCATGGTGCTCGGCGGTGTCGACCCAGACGTGGTGGGCGTCGGGAAGCAGCTCCGCCCAGCATTCGGCGGCCTGGTTGATGGCCGGCAGCACCGAGCGGGCGAGCCGCACGAACCCGCTCATGCCGCGGTCATATGGAGGCCACAATCCCTCGTGCCCGGCCAGATGAAGCGTGGCGAACGGCTCGTTGAACAGCGTGTACGCGGGCAGCCACGGGTACCGCACGGCCACCGCCTCGGCGTAGCGCACCAGCGCCGGCGCGAAGCCGGGGTCACGGAAGCCGTCACGCAACCAGTCCGGATAGCTGGTGTGGTGCACCAGATCGACGATCGGCACGGCGCCGGCCGCACGCAGGTAGTCGAGCACCCGGTCGGTCTCCGACCAGTCGTAACGGCCGGGTTCGGGCTCGATCTGCTGCCAGCGCAGCGGGTAACGCAGGTGCCGTACCCCGGCTGCCAGGAGGTCGTCGAGATCGGTGCGCCAGAGCTGGGAATGCCCGGTGACCTCGATCAGGTCGGTCCGGTAACCCGGGAGATAGGTGCTTTCATAACCTGCCACCACGGTCCTGCCCACGGCAGGCAGCGGAGAGAGGTCGGTGGTTCTGGAGACAGCTGGGTACACGCGGGAGCCCCTTAGGAAGCACTCAGTCGGTCAACAGGTGCTTGGCTTCAACGCGCTGCCAGGTAGGGCAGCGGAACGGGCTGCTGTTCCAGCTAGGAGTCATGATACCTTGCCGGTCGCACGCTTTGCCACAATGGTGGCCAGCGCGTAGATCACCGGCGCCTGACCCGGCCTCGATCAGGCGCTCCAGCGCGGTGGCCTCGCGCGGGCGGAACTGTCTGCAGCGACGGTCAGCCGGGGTGGCTACGCTTCCCGCGCCGGCTCCTCATCCGCCCGGTCCGGGGCCTGGGAGGAGTCGTGCCTGGTCCCCTCCGGGTCCTCGGTGCGCGCGTCGGAGTCCTCCAGGATGATCTCGGCCTGCCGGTGCGGGTCATCGCTGCCGGCTGCCAACTCCTCTGGACCGAGATGTGCTCGTGCTTCAACGCGGCTTTCGTCCGGATGCTCAACCATGGCGTCAGATTACCGGGCGGCCGGGACCGGCACTGGCGCGCGTGTGCTGATCCGCGCCGGGCCCCTTGGGCATCGGTGGGCCGGTTTCTGAGCCGGCTGGCTCGTCTCCGCTACCAGCGGGACGGGCCGCTGATCTCGCGGACCGCGGGCCGGACGTCGGCCAGGTACACGGAGCTGACGATGATGCCGATGTAGGCCAGCAGGTTGGTGACATCCTGCAGCAGGGCGACCGGGGCGACCGCCACCGCGGTCAGCAGGATCCAGGTCGGCTTGGTCAGCTTGCCGGCAGCGGGAAAAGCTGGCGCCTTGCGGGTGATGCAGTCGACCAACGCCCAGAGCTGTAAGGCCAGCACTCCCAGGAACAGCACCAGAAGCAGGCCGTTCTCGATGTTGTTGATGGTCTGCACAGCACCAGCCTAATCCACAAATGAGCTGTGCCCCGGCCCGAACGGATTCAGGGCCGGGGCACAACATCTAGGCAGGCGCGGCTGATCGCCGCGACCGGGGGTCAGGCCTTGGTGGCCGGAGCCTTCCGGGCCTGGGCGGTCGTCTTGGCCGCCGCTGCCTTGCGCGAGCTGCTGGTGGCCTTGGCCGCGGCCTTGCGCGGGCTGCTGGTGGCCTTGGCTGCCGTCTTACGCGGGCTGCTGGTGACCTTGTCCGCCGCCTTGCGCGGGCTGCTGGTGGCCTTGTCCGCCGCCTTGCGCGGGCTGCTGGTCGCCTTGGCTGCGGCCTTGCCCGCGTCGTCCGCGGTGGCCTTGGCGGCGCGGCCGGTCGAGCGCGTCGTCGCGGCGCTCCGGGCAGTGCCGTTGCGGGAGGCGGACGCGGCCCGGGTGCCGGCAGCACGCCGCCGAGCGGTGCTCGTACGGCTCGGCTGGGTAGCGGGCTCCAGATCAGCGGCCTTGATCGTGTCGACGGCGGAGTCCAGGTAGGGAACCACCTCGGAGCGAACCGAGCCCAGCACCGGCGCCAGCCGCGCCTGGAGCGTCGAGGATGCCTCGTCCAGGTCACCGAGCACACGGGTGACCCGCGGATCGTTGCGCAGCTCGGCCAGCCGGGCCTCGCCGCGGGTGGCGAGCTTGCCGAAGGCCTGCTTGGCGTTGCTGAGGTAGACGGTGGTGATGCTGGCGGCGGTGACCGACAGCATCGGCAGCGCCTTGACCGAGTCCACGCCGGTGTCCAGCCGGTCCCGCAGCTCGGTGATCCGGGTCAGCGCGTCGTCCTGGGTCTTGCTGATCAGCGACCTGCCGGTGCCCTGCATCCTGGCGACGTTCTCGGCGGCGTCGGCGGGCAGCGTCTCGACCCGCTTGCCGAGCATCTCAGCCTGCTTGCCGAGCAGCTCGGCCTGCTTGGTCACGGTGGCGGCCACCAGGTCGGCGACACCGAGGGCGGCGAACACCGTCTTCGGCCCGTCGGCGGCAAGCCGCTGGTTGGCGGTGCTCACCGCGGTCCCGGCCTGGCTCAGCACGTTCTTGCCCTGCTCCAGCGCCAGGTCGGCGTAGGCACGGACGTCAGTGGCGATCGACATAGGGGTAACTCCTTCTCAAGATGCCGCGTCGGCGGCGTTCGGCCGTGCTGCGGCAGGCGTCGGGTCGAGGCCGGCTGCGCGATTCTCACGGCGGAAAGATTCATAGATCTCGACGAGGACGTTCTTCTGGCGCTCGGTCAGGCCCTGGTCGGCGAGGATGGCCGGGATCAGCTCCGACCCACCCGGCCGGTCCTCCAGGATCCCGGCCCGCACGTAGAGCTGCTCGGCGGAGATGCGCAGGCCCTTGGCGATCTGCTGCAGGATCTCCGCGCTCGGCTTGCGCAGCCCGCGCTCGACCTGGGACAGGTAGGGGTTGGAGACCCCGGCGAGCTTGGAGAGCTGGCGCAGCGACACCTGGGCCTGCTGGCGCTGCTCGCGGATGAAGTCGCCGATGGTGCCGACGCCGATCAGCGGCGCCTTGGCGGCTGTCTCCTTGATCCCGTCCACGTTCACGTTCTCCACCCTGCCGGGTGGTGCTAGCTATTGCAAGCGGGCTGCTAGCAGTTGTGGGCAGGCTCATAGTCGAGCCTGCGGAGCGGTCCGCGCTAGTGTCGGCTTGGCTGAACGCACAGCCCCTTTCGAGCACACGGGCCGGCGTCCTGCGCGCCCGGGTAAGGCCGAGCATGCTGAGTTGGCAGATGAATCGCACCCTCGAAGACCTGGTGGGCCGGATCGAGCGGACCACCGCGCTGGATCCGGCCGCGGACCGGCTTGCCGACCTGGCGTCCAAGCGGCTGAACCGATCCACCGCGCTGCGCAACCTGCTCAGCGGCACGGCCGTCGGACATCCGCTGCATCCGATCCTGGTGGGGGTGCCGCTCGGCTCCTGGCTGGCTGCCAGCTACCTGGACCTGGCCGGCGGCAAGGCCGGCCGGGCGCCGGCCCGGAAGCTGGTCGGACTGGGTGTCGCGTCGGCGATCCCGGCAGCGATGGCCGGCGTCAACGATTGGGCCGACACCATGCACGCCGAACGCCGGGTGGGCTTCGTGCATGCGCTGGGCAACGATGTCGCGGTGGTGCTCTACACCGGCAGCTGGCTGGCCCGGCGCCGGCAGCGGCACGCGCTGGGGGTCGCGCTGGCAGCCTCCGGAGCGGTGCTTCTGGGCGTCACCGGCTGGCTGGGCGGCCACCTGAGCTACGCCCGCGGCGTAGGCGTGGACACCACCGCCTTCGATCACGCCTCCGAGGACTGGACCGACGTGCTGCCCGAGGCCGACCTGGTCGACGACCAGCCCACCCTGGTCTATGACGACAAGCTGCCGGTGCTGCTGGTGCGGACCGGTGGCCAGCTCTACGCCATCGCCGACCGGTGCACCCACCGCGGCGGCCCGCTGCACGAGGGCGAGTTCAGCGACGGCTGCATCGTCTGCCCGTGGCACGACAGCAAGTTCCGGGTCAGCGACGGGCAGGTGCTGGCCGGGCCGGCCACCCGCAGCCAGCGCGCCTACGAGGTCCGGACCCGCTACGGCTCGATCCAGCTGCGGCACCGCGACGAGCCCGCCTCGTTGCGGACCGAACCGATCAGCTGAGCGCCGGCATGGCGGTCCGGGCGGCCAGGTCGTCGGGTACAGCGGGCCGGGCGGCGGGTGCAGCCCGGCCGTCCAGCTGGGCCTGCAACGCCTGGGCGTCATAGGGCGCGTGCACCTTGACGTCGTTGTCGAAGTAGACGAAGACGTCCAGGCCGGCGCCGGTCCAGGCCTGGATCCGATCGGCCCACACCGTGAGCTCGGCATCGCTGTAGCCGCTGACGTAGAGCTCCTGGGCGCCGTGCAGCCGGACGTAGACGAAGTCGGCGGTGACGTCGAAGAGCTGCGGCCAGCGCCCGGCCGTGTCGGCGACCACGAGGCCGACGCCGAGCTCGCGCAGCAACTCGGCGAAGGCCGGCGTCCGGTAGCTGTCGTGCCTGACCTCCAGCGCATGCCGCAGCGGCCGGTCCTGCAGCACCCCCGTCCAGGCGCGTCCGGCTATCCGCTCGTCGTGCCGGCGGGCCAGGTAGGCGGCCTCGCCGGTCGAGGCCGGCAGGCTGGTGAAGAAGTCGGTCAGCCGGTCGGCGTCGAAGGGCAGGTTCGGCGGCAGCTGCCACAGCAGCGGGCCCAGCTTGTCCTGCAGCGCCAGCACCCCGGAGCCGAAGAAGTTGGCCAGGGGCGTGTCGACGTCGCGCAGCTTCTTCATGTGGGTGATGAAGCGGCCGCCCTTGACCGAGAACACGAAGCCCGGCGGGGTCTCGGCCGCCCAGCGGTGATAGCTGCCGGGTCGCTGCAGCGAGTAGAACGAGCCGTTGATCTCGATCGAGGACAGCCGGGAGGCGGCGTAGGCGAGTTCCTGCCGCTGTGGCAGGCCCTTGGGATAGAAGTCGCCACGCCACGGCTGGTATATCCAACCGGAGATGCCCACCCAGGCGTTCATGCCTCTCAACCTAGGCGCACGGCTTGCAGGCCGCATATCGTTCGCCGGAGCGACCGGCGTCGGCGATGTGCGAGGCTGGGCAACCGCCGACGACGAAGGGAACCACACGTGGGACAAGCCAAGGACTCCGGTTCCGACCCTCGGGACGAGTCGGAAGCCGACAGGCTGGATCGCAACTACGGCGAGCTGCTGCAGGAGCTGCGGGTTGCCGAGACCGGCGTGCAGATCCTGTTCGCCTTCATGCTCTCGATCGCGTTCCAGCAACGCTTCCAGACACTCGACGATGTGCAGCGCACCATCTACGTGATCACCCTGCTGTTCTGCACGCTGTCCATCGCGCTGCTGGTCGCGCCGGTGGCCTTCCACCGGCTGACGTTCCGGCAGGGCCTGAAGGACGAGCTGGTACAGATCACCAACGCGCTGGCGCTGGCGGGCACCAGCTTCCTGCTGCTGGCCGTGCTCAGCGGCGTCCTGCTGATCTTCGACTACGTCGTCGGACGGGGCTTCGCCGTGACGGTGACCGCCGTGCTGGCCGTGCTGTTCATCAGCCTGTGGGTGGTGCTGCCGCTGTCGCGCCGTCGCGCCGAGCAGAACAGCTGAGCCCCTTCCGGGCTCGTGCGGCCGCTAGCGGTACGGACGGCGGGTGACGGCCGCATGCGCCATGTTGGTCAGCGTCACGATGTCGAACACCGGAACCGCGAGCAGCCGCTGGATGTCGCTGGCGAACGGCACCAGATCGGTGCACTCGAGGACCACTGCGCCGAGTGACTGGTCCCCGGCCAGCCGGGCGGCCACCGTCAGCACCTCGCCACGCATCCGCTCGACGTCCAGCTCGGCACGCCGGCCCTCCAGCATCACCTCGCGGAACTCCGGCTGATCCTCCATGCCGGCCACCTTGATCGGCACCGACTCGGCGCCGATCGCTGCCAGGTGCCGCGGGGTCAGCGAAGCCTGCTTGGCGGTCAGCACGCCCACGTGCTGGTCGGCGGCCATCATCCGGTGCACCATCGGCAGCTGGATCAGGCTGGAGGAGAACAGCGGCACGGTCACCGCGTCGGCCAGCTGCTCCTGGAACAGCACCAGGAACCCGCACCCGGTGGTGACGGCGGCCGCGCCACGCGCCTGCAGCTTCTGCGCGGCCTGCCGGAACGGCTCGATCAGGGTCGGGTCGGCCTGGGTCACCACCCGCTCGGCGGTGGCGCCCGCGACCACCTCGTAGATCACCGGGTAGTCGAAGGTGCTCGGGTTGCGGATGTGGCCCGGGATCTTGGTGAAGATGGTCTCCAGGCCGATCACCCCGATCGGCGGCTCGGTCGGCATGGACGCCGCTCCGCCGGTCACCGGACGCCGCCGGCAGCCGGGCTGGCGGAGTGTCCGGCGGGCCGGGGTTTGGCGCCCCGGGGCCGCAGCCAGGACGGCGGCGCGCTGTAGCGGTCGAGCCGGAACGGCGCGAGGTCCATCACCGGGGTGGCGCCGTCGAGCAGCTGGGCGACCAGCTGGCCGCCCACCGGGGTCAGTCCCATGCCGTTGTGGCCGTGGCCGGCCGCGACGGTGACGTTGTCATAGGCCGGCGCCCGTCCGATGAACGGCAGGCTGTCCGGGGTGCAGGGCCGCAACCCGGTCCACACCTGCAGCACCTCGGTACGGTCCAGCGCGGGCAGGTGCGCGTGCACCGTCCGCAGCACCCGCGCGACCCGCCGCCGGGAGACCGAGTTGTCCAGGCCGGCCAGCACCATGTCGCCTCCATAACGCAGTTGATCGGAGAACGGCCGCACCGCCACCGTCCCCTCCACCAGCAGCACCAGGCCGCGTGGCCCGTTGTCAGGCCTGCGCACCGTGATGGTGTAGCCCCGGACCGGTTGCAGCTGGAGGTCCAGGTCCAGCATCCGGGCCAGCGCCGCCGACCAGCTGCCCGCAGCCACCACGATCTCGCGCGGGCGGAACTCGCCGAGGTTGGTCCGCACGCCCACCGCCGTGCGCCCGGCCACCTCGAAACCCTCGACCGTGCAGTCCTCGACCAGGTGGACGCCCATCTCGGTCAGCGTCCGGGCCAGCGAGACCACGAAGCCGGGCACCCGCAGGAAGCCGCCGCCCTCGTTGTACAGCGCGCCTGCGATGTCGAACTCGGTGTCCGGCTCCAGCGTCCGCAGCTCCTCGGGCTCCAGGACCCGCAGCCGGATGCCGTTCGCGACCGCCTGGGGCAGCGCCCGGCGGGCCCGGTCGAAGGCCTCCGCGGTCTTGTAGGCCTGCACCACCCCGGTCGGGATGAAGTCCGGATGCGGCTGGTCGCTGACCCGCAGCTGGTGCAGGATCTCCAGGCTGCGCCGCTTGAACTCCATCATCGAGGCGGCGCTGCGTTGCACCTGGTCGGCGTTGCCCGCCAGGTGCAGCTGGCGGATCCACTCCAGGCGCCGGCGGTCCACGGTCGGTGGCAGGGCCAGCCGGTCGTCCGGACGCAGCATCGAGACCAGCCCGTTGCGCAGCACGCCCGGACCGGCCAGCGGAACCCCGCCGTTGGCCACGAACCCGGTGTTGCCGGAGGAGCAGGAGACCGGATCGCCCACCGCGTTGCGGTCCAGCACGGTGACGGTATGGCCCGCGAGCCGTAGGAAGTACGCGCACCACAGCCCGGCGACGCCACCACCGATCACCAGCACGTCCGGTTCGCGGGACGCGTCGGACGTGCTGGCGGTGCTGGACGTGCTGGCCCGTGGCCGGTCTGGCATGGCGGCCTACAAGGTCACCAGGAAGAAGGTGAACGGCAGGTTCAGCACCACCCGCTCGTAGATCTCGGCCTTCACCGCGATCCCGGGCTCGGTGAACGTCCCCGGCGGCGGCTCGGCGAACCGCATCGTCGAGCGGCCGGCGTCGAAGAGCTCCGCGCCGTGCCCGAAGTCGCCGACCAGCGCGGTGCCCGGCTCCACCAGCCGGGTGCGGACGATGAAGACGCCGTTGCGCTCCAGGGTGTCGATCAGCTGGCTGTTCTCCAGGTAGCGGTAGTAGTCCACCGGGTTGAGAACCAGGCCGTCGGCCGTGCAGCCCATCTGCTCGACCTCGTCGCACGCGGCCAGGATGGTGGAGCTGAACGGCGCCTTGGACGTCAGGCGGGTGACACCGGGCATGCCGAGCAGCCCGGTCTCCCCGCACAGGATGGTGTAGTTCTCGGCGGTGGACAGCCGGAGCACCAGCCTGGAGTTGATGAACGACTCGAAGGCCACCGGGTCCTCCCACAGGCCCTCGGGCAGCTGCACCCAGGCCTGGGTGGTCAGCAGCTCCGGCACCGGCGACTTGTGGAAGTGGTTGGCAAGCTCCCGCCGCTCCCGGCCGTGCGGGACCTCGGCCTCGTCCGGCCGCGCGGTGGTCTCGTGGTAGTAGAACCGCCGGTCCTCGGTCGAGAGGTTGACGATCTTGAACATGTTCCGGGTCGGGTAGCGGGGCTTGCGGCGATGGCTGGACACCGAATCGGTGATCGTCACATCGAAGTCCACCGCGGCGTTCAGGCCGTCCCTCTCGTACGCCTCGACGAACCGGCGGCCCGGTGACAGCTGCTGCTTGCGTTCGGCGACCACCTCGGCGAGGGTTCGCTTGACCTCACTGGGACCAGGGATTGCCATCTCTGCCTTTCTGTCGGGAAATTCTCGGACGGGCATCAGCCCAGCGGACGGGCGTCAGGCCAGCGAACGGGCGTCAGGCCAGCTTGCGAGCGACGAAGATCCCCCAGCCGAATTCGCCACGGTCGATCGCCAGCTCGATCTCACCACAGGACTCGGCGAAGGCCAGCATCCAGTCCCGGGCGGCCGGGTCGTCGGTCTCGGCGGCCCGCTCGGTCGCCGCCTTGCCGATCACCCGGTAGGTCTGGCGGATCTGCGGCTCGAGGTTGCGAGCGTGGGTGACCACGAAGCCGGCCTCCTCCAGCGCCTGCTGGTAGCCGAGGAAGGAGTAGCCGCTGTTCCAGCGCACCCGGTCATAGACGTGCTTGCGGCCCCGCTCGCTGATGTCGGGCTTGGGCTGCAGGAAGTCGGAGAAGGCGAAGACGCCGCCGGGCTGCAGCACCCGGAACACCTCGGAGTGGGTCTTCGGCTTGTCCGGGATCAGGCACAGCGCGTCCTGGCTGACCACGTGGGTGAAGGTGTTGTCCGGGTACGGCATCGCGGTGGCCGAGCCGTGGGTGAAGTTGAGATCGAGCCCGGCGTTCTCGCCGCTGACCTGCTGCCGGGCGAAGTTGATCCGCTCGATGCTCAGGTCCAGGCCCTCACCGCGGCACCCGAAGCGCCGCGCCAGGTACAGCAGGAACGGGCCGCACCCGCAGCCGACGTCGAGCACGTAGGACGAGGCAGTGATGCCGGCTTCGGTAGCCACCACGTCCGAGGTGCGGTCGGCCGCGGCGTGGTAGTCGTGGTCGTACTCGCCGTTGAAGTAGCCGGTGTGCAGCACGCCCTCGCTGTCCCAGAAGTTCAGGTAGGTCTGGTGGGTCTGATCGAAGAAGCTCTGGACGTCCTGCTCGGTGAAGGTCTGGCCGGTGGTGGACATGCTCTCCCTTTCGTGACGTGCGGTGCGCGGTGGTGGAACTGTGCTCAGGTGAAGGTGTCGGAGGCGGTGCCGGTCAGGTGCGGCAGGTGCGGGCCGACGATGCTGGCGCCCCCGTCGATCAGGTGGACGGCGCCGGTGACGAACGAGGCGCGCTCGCTGGCCAGGAACGCGGCCATGGCGCCGACCTCCTCCGGCCGGGCCAGCCGGCCCAGGGCGCAGTGCGCGCCGATCGAGGCGAGGGTGGCCTCGATGTCGCCGTCGTCGGCGGTCAGCCGGGCCGCGGCCCGCTCGATCGGCGGGGTGCGCACGGTGCCCGGCGCCAGCACGTTGACGGTGATGCCGGCCGGACCGAGATCGGCGGCCAGCCCCTGGGCGAAGCGGACCAGCGCCACCCGGGTGAGCCCGGACAGCACCAGCGGCGCGATCGGCGTGACCGCGGTCTCCGACGCCACGAACAGCAGCCGTCCCCAGCCCGCGGCCCGCAGGTGCTCGATCGCGGTCAGCGCCAGGGTGACCGCCGGGTAGAGCACCCGGTCCACCGCGGCTTGGTAGTCCTCCAGGGCGAACCGGGAGGCCGTGCCGATCGGCGGGCTGCTGCCGCTGACCAGCACGATGTGCAGCGCGCCGAACTCGGCGGCCACCTCATCCACCCAGCGCCGGGCGGCGTCGGCGTCGGTCAGGTCCAGGCTGGCGCCGGTGATCCGGCCGCCGCGGGCGACCTCCTGCAGGCTGTGGACGGCCGCCTGCAGCCGGTCGGCGTCCCGGCCCGCGATCGCCACATGGGCGCCCTCCCGGGCAAGCTCGGTGGCCACCGCCAAGCCGATCCCGCTGGAGCCCCCGGCGACCAGCGCGACCTTGTTCTCAAGACCCAGATCCAACGGACCCGTCCTCCAAAGCTGGCTCGGCCGGCGCTGCCGGGGCGGTCACCGGCCGGGACGGGACGGTCGGGGCGGTCACGAGCCGGGGCGGGGTGGTCACCGGCCGGGCCGGCACCCGCAGGCCGCCGAGCGCGCGGTAGCCGTAGCGCCAGGCCATCGGCCAGGCCACCACCGTGGTGGCCAGCCGGGCCGGCAGGGGCAGGCTGGTGCGCCAGGACTCGTCGGTGGGCCGGATCACCGTCTCGCCGGTGCGGAACCGGTCCGGATTGCCGGTCGTGGTGTGGTTGGTGTGCAGCGAGACGGTCTGCCCGTGCACCGGGTTGCCGGCCGGATCGGCGCCGCACATCCGCAGCAGGGTGTCGACGGTGCCGGCCGGGTCGGCGATGAAGTCCTCGTAGCGCAGCAGCATCGACTGCTGCGGGTACCGGCGCAGGATGGCCCGGGAGGCGATGTTGAAGGCGCGCCAGTAGGCGGTGTTCTTGCCTGCCGACATCGTGTAGACGTAGTCCTTCGGCGTCCGCCAGGAGTTCGATACCGCCATCGGATCGCGGACCAGGTGCACGAACACCGTCCGGATGCCGGGCAGCCGCGGCAGCAGGGACGCCTCGCCCGGGATCTTGGTGGTGTCCACCAGCACCCGGGAACCGGTCCGCTCGGCCACCGCCCGGTAGACGGCCGTCATCAACTCCGCGTGTTCGGTGAGGTCGGAAGAGTCGATGCCGTTGCGCATCACCCGCCAGGTGTGCCGGGTGCGCACCACCGCGCGCTGGCGCCGGATCACGTTCTTGGCGTGCTCGATCGGCGAGACGCCTGCCGGCCGTCCGACCGGCAGGATCTCCGACCACACCGGGCACTCGGTCAGCGTGGCGCCGCAGCCGCACAGGTTGTTCACCCCGAGGCCGGCGGAGTTCTTCCAGAGGAAGTGGATCTCGCCGACATGGAAGAAGCCGGGCACCTCGTTGAGCACGTTGCCGAGGATGGTGCTGCCGTTGCGGCACCATCCGGTGATGCACAGGATGGTGAGGTCGTCCGCCTCCGCTGCCGTGCTCTCCGGGTTGGGCGTCCTGCTGCTGTCCGAGTCCTCCACGGGCTCTCCTCTCTACGCCACCGTCGCCGGCTGAACGCTCGGCTCGGCGATCAACAGGGCCATCACCGCGGACACCCCCGCACAGCAGGCGCCGACCACGAAGACGGCCTCGTATCCCAGGGCGCCGGCGATCACGCCGCCCAAGGGGCCCCAGACTGCCACGCCCAGGTCCCAGAACGAGGTATACGCCCCCAGCGCTGCTCCCTGCTGGCTCCTGTCGGTGCGGTTCATCACCATCAACGCCAGCGACGGGTGCAGCAGCGAGAACCCGACGCCCATCACCAGGCTGCCGAGGATGGCGATCGCCAGGTTCGGCGCGACGGCGATGATCAGCAGGCCCACCGCCTCGCAGACGGCGCATACCGTGGCCACCGGCCGGGGACCGTACTTGTCCGGCAGCCGGCCGATGAACAGCCGGGTGCCGGCGTAGACCAGGCTGAAGCAGCTGAGCACCACGACGCCGGAGCCGACGCCGCGATCCTCCAGGTGCAGCACCACGAAGGCCGCCAGCGCCGCGTAGCCACCGGCGGCCAGCGCCAGCGCCAGTCCGGGCGTCAGCGCCGGGCGCAGCATCAGCCCGGCCGACTTGCGGGGCCCGGACGGGCGGGCCGGAGCCGGGGCGGAGCTGATCAGCGCCAGGCCCACCAGCGGAGCCAGCATGCACAGCGTCCAGACCGCGGAGTAGCTGATGTTCTGCAGCACCGCGCCAAGGAAGGTGCCGGCCGAGATGCCGCCCCACATGCTCACGCCGTACAGCCCGATCAGCTGACCCCGCCGGCTGTGCGGCGCCAGCGAGACCACCCACACCGCGCCGGCGGTGAACAGCGCTGCCTCGCCGACGCCGAGCACCAGCCGGTTCACGACCAGGCCGGTCAACCCGATCGGCAGGAAGTAGGCCAGCCCGCCGAGCGCCAGCAGCACCGCGCCGGCCTGCATCACCAGCCGGTTGCCCCGGTAGTCGGCCTGTCCACCGGCCAGCGGCCGGATCAGCAGCGCGGTGAGCGCGGTGGCGGTGACCACCAGCCCGACCAGCAGGTCCGAGGCGTCATAGCGGTCCCGGACGTAGCCGGGCAACACCGGAATCGCAGCCGTCAGGCCCAGGTAGCCGAAGAACAGGCCGCCGAACGGACCGGCCAGGGCCTTGCGGGGTAGTGCATCGGTAGCTGCGACTGCTGTCATCGTCGCGGCTACCCCACCCCGCCGGAGTGCTGCTGCAGGGACCGCGCTATGCGGCGGACCGCGGTGATCAGGTCGTCGCAGTCCTCTTCGGACAGCGTGGACGACAGCGCCACGTCGACGGCGTCCTCCAGGTAGCCGGTGGTGACCGGCAGCTGGGCCTTGATCTCGTCGACCTCGGCGCCGGGGAACAGGAACCGCCAGTTCCAGAACGCCCGGACGTTGGTGTCGCGGGCCGAGCCCAGCAGGCGGGCGTCGATGCCCTCGGCGCACAGCGCGTCGGCGAACCACTGGGCCTGCCCGCCGGGCACCCGGAAGATGAACGCCTCGCCGAGGTAGGCGCCCGGCGCGACCGGCTGGCGGATCCAGATGCCCTCGACGTCGGCCAGCCCGGTGGCGACGTAGTCGTAGTTGCGGTGGAAGCAGGCCAGCCGCTGCGGCAGCCGCACCAGCTCCGAGCGCAGCAGGGCGGCGCGGATCTCGTCCATCCGCATGCTGAGCAGCGGCAGGCTCAGGTCGGTGTCCAACGGCTGCGGGCCGTCGGTGAAGTGCCGTCCGACCCGGCCCTCGTAGGCGCCGGCGAGCACCACCGCGCGGGCGTACAGCGCGCTGTCGTTGGTGAGCATGAAACCGCCCTCGCCGGAGTTCAGCGACTTGTCCGACTGGGTGCTGAAGCCACCGGCCAGGCCGAAGGTGCCGAGCTTGCGGCCGTTGAGCTCGGCGCCGAGCGCGGGCACCGCGTCCTCGAACAGCGGCACGCCCATCTCGGCGGCGAAGTCGGTCAGCGCCTCGACGTCGGAGCCGAAGCCGCGCATGTGCACCACCATGATCGCCTTGATCTCGGGCGTCCAGCGGCGGCGCAGGTCCGCCAGGTCCATGTGCAGGTCCTCGGTGACCTCGACCAGCAGCGGCCGGCAGCCGGCCAGCACGATGGCAGAGGGGGTGGCCACGAACGTGAAGCCCGGACAGGCGATCAGCGAGCCGGGCGCGATGCCGGCGGCCATGATCGCCAGCGCCAGCGCGGCGGTTCCGCTGGTGACCGCGAGGGCGTGCTGGGTGCCGAAGTAGTCACACAGCTCACGCTCGAACTGCCCGCATTCGGTCTCGGTGTACGGCCGGTAGTCATAGCGGAAGAAAAGGTGACTGCGGATGGCGCGCATCGCGGCTTCCTCGTCCTCGGGCTGGACGAAGACCGCGCCCTTGTCGTAGGTGGGCCAGGGCGTGGTGCGGACCGGCACACCCCCGTCGATCGCCAGCGGGGCGTCCGAATCGCCTGCATCGGACGTGCGGGCTACGAGATCCTCGTTGACGGTCAACGTTCATACTCCTTCGCGGGACGGTCATTCCGGGTGGGAATGCCCTGCGGTACGGCGACCCGCACACCCGAGTCGCGGTGATCGGGCGCAGGGAACGCGGTGCGACGGACGGGCCGACCCGCGCGGTGTGCTGAAATCGCCCAGACACAACTTCCGATTTTTCCACATAATGCGGCCACCTCGACCCGTGGGGTTCGCGCTGCCCATGATTGTGGACAATTACCGGCCGGTCAACGGGTCGAGCTGTAACAACCTTGTGTCTGCACGACCTGCAGTCGGTGGGGCGCACTCAGGGCGGTTTCCTGAGATCCGGTCACCTGAAATCCAGCGGGCTGCCGTCGAAGTGGGCCAGCAGATCCGCTGGATCCCGGTAGGTGCGCACCGCGCCGGCCTCGATCAACTCCGCTGCGCTGGTGCCGCCCGACTCCAGCCCCACGCACCGCAGGCCGGCCTTGCCCGAGGCCTGCACGTCCCACACCGCGTCGCCGACGAAGATCGCGTTCTCCGGCTGCAGGCCGGCCCGGTCCAGCGCCACCAGGACGATGTCGGGGTCGGGCTTGCTGCTCTCGGCGTCGGCCGAGCCGGTGGCCGCGTCGATCACCTCGTCGAGGTCCAGCACCTTGGTCAGGACGTCGAACTCGGCGCTGCCGGCCGAACTGGCCAGGACGGTCACCAGGCCGGCCCGGTGGCAATGCAGCACCAGCTCGCGGGCGCCGGGGAGCAGCCGCAGTCCCGGCCAGTAGGCCGAGTACACCGCGTCGTGGCTGGCGATCAGCTCCGGCGCCTGGTCATCGGCGGCGCCGTCGGTCACCTCGTGCACCAGCTGGTCACCGCCCATGCCAATCGCCCGGTGGATGCGGGCCATCGAGACGTCCATCCCGGCCTGCCGGAATGCCTGCCACCAGCTGACGGTGTGCAGGTAGCTGGTGTCGACCAGGGTGCCGTCGATGTCGAACAGGATTCCGCGCCGGACGCTCATGCACACCGTTCCTTGTCTGCTCTTGGCTTCCTTGTCTGCTCTTGGCTTCCTTGAGGCCTTGGCTTCTTTCAGGCCTTGGCGGCCTCCATCTTGCTCCGCTTCAGGTGCGTACCGCACGGCGCGTGCCGTCGATCCGGACGGTCAGGCCGGCGGCGTCGAGCTGCTCCAGCAGCGGCACCGCGACCCGCCGGGTGGTTCCCAGCGCCTGCCGGGCCTGGCTCGCGGTGAACGGCTGCGGCAACGCCCGCACCAGCGCCGCCGCCCGCTCCAGGGCGTCCGGCGCCACCACCAGATCCGGAGCCAGCCGCAGCACCCGGCCGGTGCGCGCCGCCGCGGCCAGGTCTCGCACCCCGAGCCCCAGCTCGGCCAGCTCGCTGCGTTCGGGGGCGTCGAAGGGATCCTTGGCCAGCCGCCGGTCCACCGCCCGCAGCCCCTGCTGGGCCGCGCCCAGGGTGGGGGTGGCAGCTTCCGGCCGGCCGATCCGCCCACCGCCGGTCCCCAGGCCGAGGCCCGCGACCAGCTCGGCCAGCAGCCGCGGCTCGGGCAGATCGAGCGTCTGCCGGGCGGCGTCGGCGCTGATCCAGGGCTGCAACGGGTCTTCGGCGGCATGCCGGTCGACCGCGGCCAGCAGCGCGTCCTGCCAGCGCTGCCAGGTCCCGGGGTCGATCAGCCAGTCCCCGCGCACCAGGACGCCGGTGGTATCGGTGACGGGCACCCCCAGCGCGGCCAGGGCCGCCCGGCTGACCGCTCCCCGCCGGCGGACCTGATCGGCCAGCCCGGCAGCCGTGCCGTCGGCGAGCTGGGCGCCCCGGATCCGGGCAGCGCCGCGCCTGGTCAACGCCGGCGGGTCGGCGTCGAGCACCAGCACCCCCGCGGTGATGGTCTGCTGCCCCGGATCGCGCAGCACCGCCCGGTCACCGGCCTGCACCGGGATCGGCCGGGCCAGCGTCAGCCGGGCGGTGGCGGGTTCGTCGGTACCCAGCAACCGCAGCCGCACCGGGACGGAGGCCGAGCCGAGGTGCAGCACCTGCTGGCTGTGCGGCTCTGCCAGCAGCGGGTCCAGCAGCACGTCCAGGCAGTCGGTGAACCGCCACGCGCCCGGGGTCAGCAGGCAGTCCCCGCGCGCCACCTGCTGCCGCGGGACCGAGCGCAGGTTCACCGCGACCCTGGCCACCGCGTGGACGTGCTCGGCCCGGCTGGCCAGCTGCTGCAGGCCGCGTACCACCACCGTCCGGCCGTGCAGCTCGAACTCGTCGCCGACCCGGATCCGGCCGGCGCCGAGGGTTCCGGTGAGCACGGTGCCGCTGCCCTTGACGGTGAACGCGCGATCCACCCACAGCCGCACCCGCTCGTCCAGGCTCGGCGCCGGCAGGCCATCGACCAGCTGCTGCAGCGCTGTCCGCAGCTGGTCGAGGCCGGCCCCGGTCTCCCCCGACACCGCCAGCGCCGGCGTCGCGCCCAGGCTCGACCGGGCCACGCGTTCCCGGGCGTCGGCGAGCACCGCCGCGGTCTGGGACGCGCTGGCCAGGTCGCTGCGGGTGACCGCGATCAGGCCGTGCCGGATCCGCAGCGCGTCGATCGCGTCCAGGTGCTCGGAGGTCTGCCGCCGCCAGCCCTCGTCGGCGGCGATCACCAGCAGCACCGCCGGCGCCGGGCCGACCCCGGCCAGCATGTTGGTCACGAACCGCTGATGGCCCGGGACGTCGACGAAGGCCAGCTGCTCGCCGGAGGCCAGCGTCGTCCAGGCGTAGCCGAGGTCGATGGTCATGCCCCGGCGGCGCTCCTCGGCCCACCGGTCGGGCTCCATGCCGGTCAGCGCCCGGACCAGCCGGGACTTGCCGTGGTCGACGTGGCCGGCCGTCGCGATGACCCGCATCAGCCCGGTCCGACCGACCGGACCGCGGCGATCAGGGCGGCCTCCTCGGCCTCCTCGACGCAGCGCAGGTCGAGCAGGCACCGGCCGCGTTCGAGCCTGCCGATGACGGCGGGCTGGGTCGTCCGCAGCGCTTGGGCGTAGCGCTCGGGAAGCGCCACCGCCCAGCCCGGCAGCTCCAGGCCCGGCGCGCCACCACCGCCGACCGCGCCGGCGCTGGGCACCACCTCGACAGCGCCGTCGGGTGGATCCGCGCAGTCGAGCAGCGCGGCGGCCACCCGCTCGCACCGGCGGCGCAGCTGGTCGGGGTCGGCGTGCAGGTACCGGGAGGTCGGGGTGGCCGGTCCCTGCACGCTCGCCTCCAGCGCGGCCAGCGTCAGCTTGTCCACCCGCAGCGCGCGGGCCAGCGGATGCCGCCGCAGCCGCTCCACCAGTTCGGCCCGGCCGAAGATCAGTCCCGCCTGCGGGCCACCGAGCAGCTTGTCGCCGCTGCAGGTCACCAGGCTCGCGCCGGCCAGCAGGCTGCCGGTCACGTCCGGCTCGTCGGGCAGCAGCGGATCCGGACGCAGCAGCCCGCTGCCGATGTCGGCCACCACCGGAGCGGGCAGGGTGGCCAGCTCGGCGATGCTGGCCCCGGCAGTGAAGCCGTCGATCCAGAAGTTGCTGGGATGGACCTTGAGCAGGCAGCCGGTCTGCGGTCCGAGAGCGCCGGCATAGTCGGCGAGGGTGGTGCGGTTGGTGGTGCCCACCTCGTGGATCCGGGCGCCGGTGGACTCGACGAGTTCGGGCAGCCGGAACCCGTCGCCGATCTCGACCAGCTCGCCGCGGCTGATCACCACCTCGCGGCCGGCGGCCAGCGCGGTGACCGCGAGCAGCAGGGCGGCGGCGCCGTTGTTGACCACCAGCACCGCCTCGGCGGCCGGCACGGCCTGCGCCAGCGCGGCCAGCGCGCCCCGGCCGCGGCGGGCCCGCCGGCCGCTCGCCAGGTCGAACTCGACATCGAGGTAGCCGCCGGCCTGGTGCACCGCCTGCGCCGCCGAGTCCGACACCCGCGCCCGGCCGAGGTTGGTGTGCAGCACCACCCCGGTGGCGTTCAGCACCCGGTTCAACGAGCTGGCCGAGCCCGGCAGGCGGGCCAGCACGGCCGGCACGGCACCCTCCGGCGGCAGCTCACCGGCTCGGATCAGCTGCTGCACGGCGACCACCGTGGCCTTGAGCCGGGCGCTGCCCAGCCGGGCCGCCGCGTCGGCCAGCCGCGGGTCGGCCAGCAGCACGTCGGTACGAGGCACCTGCCGGCGCGGATCGGTCACCGGTGCTCCTCCCCTGGCTGTGGGTGATGCTGGCGCGCTGTGGCGGAGGCGGACGGGAATCGAACTCGCCAAGCCGAGGTACTCGACTTCACCGGTTTTGAAGACCGGGAGGGCCACCAGGCACCTGTACGCCTCCGTCCGCCACGCTAGCCGCCCGGCGATCGATACCGGTGATCAGCTCCGGATGATTAGCCTCGACAGGGTGACCACCACCGCCTACCGCCTGACCCAGTACGCGCGTGGCGGCGGCTGCGCCTGCAAGATCCCGCCCGGCGAGCTGGAGGAGATCGTCGCCGGCCTGATCGGCCCGGGCTCGGACGACCTGCTGGTCGGCCTGGACGACGGCGACGACGCCGCGGTGGTCCGGATCGACGGGGCGACCGCGGTGCTGAGCACCGCCGACTTCTTCACCCCGGTGGTCGACGACGCCTACGACTTCGGACGCATCGCCGCCGCCAACGCCCTGTCGGACGTCTACGCGATGGGCGGGCGTCCGGTGCTGGCGATCAACCTGGTCGGCTGGCCGCGCGACCTGTTGCCCACCGAGCTGCTGCGCGAGGTGCTGCGGGGCGGCTTCGACATCGCCGCTGCGGCCGGCTGCCCGGTCGCCGGCGGGCACAGCATCGACGACCCGGAGCCCAAGTACGGCATGGCGGTCACCGGCATCGCCGACCCGGGCCGGTTGCTGCGCAATGACGCCGCTGTCGCTGGCACGGCGATCACCCTGACCAAGCCGCTCGGGGTCGGGGTGCTGAACAACCGGCACAAGTCCACCGGTGAGGTGTTCGAGCAGGCCGTCGCGTCCATGGTGGCGTTGAATGCCGGCGCCTGTGCCGCTGCGCTGGAGGCCGGGCTGTCGGCCGGGACGGACGTGACCGGCTTCGGGCTGCTGGGGCATCTCTACAAGATGGCCCGGGCGTCCGGGGTCACCGCGGTGATCGACGCGGCCGCGGTGCCCTACCTGGACGGCGCCCGGCAGGCGCTGGCCGACGGCTTCGTCAGCGGCGGCACCCGGCGCAACCTGGATTGGGTACGGCCGCACCTTGCGTCCACGGTTGCCGAGGACGAGCTGCTGCTGCTCGCCGACGCCCAGACCAGCGGCGGCTTGCTGCTAGCCGGCGAGATCGCCACCGGCGGGGCGGTCATCGGCGAGTTCGTCCCCCGCCGCGACAGTGTGCTGGAGGTCCGCTGACCGTAGGGTTCACCGGTGCTACCGAGAGACCCGCCTAGATAATGAATCGTCGGGCACGGCGAGGCGCCTACCACCTGAAATCGCATACCGATAGCGTGGGTGGATGCCCGGCTCTGTAGCCCGCCTGCCGAATGGCGGTTCGGACGACGGCGTACCTCCAGCCGACGTCTACAAAGCCGCTGTGGAGGAATACCGCTTTCAAGCGGAGTTCAATTGGTCTCGCACGCAATACATGCTTGTGTTCAATACAGCTATCCTGGCTGCCGCCAGCGCGATCGCGTCCCGTCCCGGACATAGCGCGGCCCTGGTGTTTGTGCTTGGCACAGTGGCATGCGTGTTGTCCTACTTCGTCATGCGCACCCAGCATGACTACTACCGCGCTGCTCGGGATCACCTGCGAAGGGTGGAAGAAAGCCTCGGCATACCTGTGGATCAGCGCATGGATACCACGTCCACGATGCGTGGACAGCAAAAACGACGCAAGGCGAGCGTTACACAACTCGTGTATCTGCTACTTCTTGCGGTGGCGCTCGCTGACATCACTGGCGCTTGCATAATCGCCGTCCGTTGAGCCTCGCTGAGGGCTGCTGACCTCCTCATCTACACGTGGGGTTGTCCGGCACTTTGCCGACCGACGATTCAGCGCTCGTCGATCGAGGCACAGTGAACCGCGCCCCGACCATCCAAATCAGCTAGCGATCTCCTCATTATTGGTCGTCGCTCAGGCGCCGGCGGACTCGCCGCGCTCGATCCGCTGCCGCTGCGGGACCACCGTGTACTTCGGGTCCCGGGCGGAGGCCTGCCCGGCCTCGAAGACGCCGAACCGGGTGCAGGCCGATCCCGCCACCAGGCAGGCTCCCGACAGACCCGCGGCAACACGATTCCGCCCGCCGAACAGCGACCCCACAGCACCCAGCACGGTCAGGATCTTGCTGGCCCGCATCAGCGTCCCGCCGGCGCCCTGGTGCAGCGGCTCGGCGGTGATGCCCATCGACGCTTCCATCGAGTGCTCCACGCCGAGCTCCAGCAGCGCGCCGCCCAGAGCAAGCCGGCGCGCCGGGCCGGCTTCGGACACCGGGGCCAGCAGCATCCCCAGGCCGCCGGAGGCCGCCGCCGCGGAGCCGACGAAGACGAACGGCAGGTGCTTGCGGGCCGCGCTCCAGGTCGGCGTGGAGGTGTGGGTCAGCAGCACCGCGGTGTAGGACGCCACCGCGGGCGCCACCACCGCGGAGCCGACACCGGCCGGTCCGGCCAGCCTGCCGAGCAGCTGAACAGGCATCCGCAGAGAGCGGGGCAGCCGACCGGCGAAAGGCGCCAGCAGCTCTGCCGCGCCGGCCACGCCTGCCAGCGGCCCGTACACGGTCAGGATCCAGGTGCCCACCGACATCGGCGAGGTCGGCTTGGCCACCCGCAGCATGTTGACGAACCGCGATGGCCGGCCCAGGTCGTGCACCAGAGCGGCAAAGCTGACGCTGATCGCGGTCAGCGCCGAAATCCGGCCGGCTCGCCGCAGCACCGGCCGGCCGGTCAGCCCGGCGCCGGCGCCCAGCAGGGACGAGCCGGCGGCCAGCCCACCGAGGAACAGGTACGCCGGGATGTCGGCCTCCCAGGGCGAGGCCTTGACCACCGGCCGGCCGTAGTAGGAGGTGAACACCGCGTCCGGCACCATCTGGTGCTCGTCCCGGCGGCGCTTGCCGAGCCGGCGGCGACGGTCACGCATCCCGTCCTGCGACTGCACCGGCTGATCGGCCCGGCCCTCGGCGCGCAGCTCGGCCTGGTGCTGGCTCATCCCCGGCCTCCCTGGCTCATCCCCGGCCCCCGAGGAAGGCGGCCACCGCGCCGGCGAGCAACCCGGCCGCGGCCAGGGCCGCATGCCGCCACATCTGCGGCAGGTCGCGGGTCGGCACCACCGGGTCCGGCGGCAGCCCGTACACCTCGGGCTGGTCCAGCAGCAGGAAGAAGGCGCCCGCGCCACCCACACCGTCGTCCGGGCTGTCGCCGTACAGCCGGGCCGACTCGACGCCCTGGGCGTGCAGCGCCTCGACCCGGGCGGCGGCCCGCTCGCGCAGCTCGTCCAGGTCGCCGAACTGGATCGACTCGGTCGGGCACGCCTGCGCGCAGGCCGGCGTCTTGCCGGCGCCCAGCCGGTCGTAGCAGAGGGTGCACTTCTGGGCGATGCCCACGTTCTTCTGGCCCTGCTCGCCGACCCGGCGGTCGATCACGCCGAACGGGCAGGCCGGCACGCAATAGCCGCAGCCGTTGCAGATGTCCTCCTGCACCACGACGGTGCCGAACTCGGTCCGGAACAGCGACCCGGTCGGGCAGACGTCCAGGCAGCCGGCGTGCGTGCAGTGCTTGCAGACGTCAGACGACATCAGCCACCGGAAGTCGACGGCCGACTCCGGGTTCATCGCCTCGCCGGGCTTGACGGTGCTCGGCATACCCAGACTCACGGTGCTGGACGCGGGCTTGGCGGGCTGCTCGATGAAGGCCACGTGCCGCCAGGTCGATGCGCTGAGCGAGCCGGTGTTGTCGTAGGAGGAGCCGAGCAGGTTGAAGCCGTCGTCGGGAACGCCGTTCCATTCCTTGCAGGCGACCTCGCAGGCCTTGCAACCGATGCACACCGAGGTGTCGGTGAAGAACCCCTTGCGCGGTGGGGGATTCTGCCAGCCGGCATCGGCGGCCGGGTCGTGCAGCGGTCCGGACAGGCTCGGCATCAGTCCTCCTGCGATTCGACCGGCGACGATTCGACCGGCGACGATTCAGCCGGCGTCGACCCGGCCGGGCTCCCCGACCCGGCCGCACCGGTGGCCACCGGAGTCCGCAAGGTGTTGCCGGTCTCGGTGCTGATGCCGGCCCGGCCGTGGTAGTCGGCGACGAAGCGCAGCAGCGCCGGCCCGGTCGGCCGGCGGCCGGGCTGGATGTCGCAGCTGGCGACCTTGCTCTCCTGGATGTGCACGTTCGGGTCCAGGGTGACCCCGAACAGGTCGTTGGCGGAGTCACCGGTCACCAGCGCCGAGCTGCCCACCCCCCAGTGGTAGGGCAGGCCGATCTGGTGTAACTGCTTGCCGTTGATCAGCAACGGCGTCACCCGTTCGGTGACCAGCACCCGGGCCTCGATCGCGGTCCGGGCAGTGACGATGGTCGCCCAGCCGAGATGGGCCAGGCCGCGCTCGCGGGCCAGCTCCGGTGACACCTCGCAGAAGAACTCCGGCTGCAGCTCCGACAGGTAGGGCACCCACCGGCTCATCCCACCGGCCGTGTGATGCTCGGTCAGGCGGTAAGTAGTGAACAGGTACGGGAAGACCTCGGCAGGCTCCTCCGGCGGGGATGGGTTCTGCAGGTTGTCCGGGCGCGGGTAGACCTGCCGGGTCGGGCTGGCCTGCTGCCGGTACATGGGGTTGCGCACCGGGGATTCGGCTGGCTCGTAGTGGGTCGGCAGTGGCCCGTCCAGCAAGCCCTCCGGCGCGTACAGCCAGGCCTTGCCGTCGGACTGCATGATGAACGCGTCGTCACCGGCCAGGCCCGCGACCCCGGGGGTGCCAGGCTCCGGACGGTAGGACGGCGCCCGATCGGCCGGGAAGTCGGGAACGTCGTGACCGGTCCAGACCTGCTGCTCGGGGTCCCACCAGACGTAGGCCTTGCGCTCGCTCCACGGCTTGCCGTCCGGATCGGCGGCGGCCCGGTTGTAGAGCGTGCGGCGGTTGCCCGGCCAGGCCCAGCCCCATTCCGGCGCGACCCAACTCTGCTCCCGTCCGGGCTTGCGGCGGGCCGACTGGTTCACCCCGTCGGCGTAGACGCCGCTGTAGATCCAGCAGCCGCCGGAGGTGGAGCCGTCCGGCTTCATCTCGGTGTAGGAGTTCAGCAGCTGGCCGGCCTTCTCGCCGGTGAGGTGGCTGCCGTTGATCTCGCGCAGCACCGCGTCGGCCGACGGGTCGCCCTCGGCGTCCAGCGGGTAGTCCCAGGTGAGGTCGAGGATCGGACGGTCCCGCTGCTCGGTGGAGGCCGCCAGCCGCTCACGGATCTTGCGGCCGAGGTGGAAGAAGAAGTGCAGCTCGCTGCGGCAGTCCCCGGGCGGCGCGACGGCCTTGTGGTGCCACTGCAGCATCCGCTGGGTCTGGGTGAACGTGCCGTCCTTCTCCGCGTGCGAGGCGGCCGGGAAGAAGAACACCTCGGTGTCGATGTCCTCGGTCTTCAACTCGCCCGTCTCGATCTCCGGGCCGTCCTTCCAGAACGTCGCGGACTCGATCAGGTTCAGGTCGCGCACGACCAGCCATTTCAGGCGGGCCATGGCCAGCCGCTGCATCCGGCCGTGCGCCGAGCCCACCGCCGGGTTCTGGCCGAGCAGGAAGTAGCCCTCGACCTTGTCCTCCAGCATGTCCATCACGGTCTGGTAGGTGCCGTGGTCACCGGTCAGTTTGGGCAGGTAATGAAAGGCGAATTCGTTCTCCGGCGTCGCCGCGTTCCCCCAGTAGGCCTTGAACAGGCTGACCGTGTAGGACTCCGCCTCGGCCCAGAAACCCTTCTGGCCCGGGCTGCGGATGGTGTCGAGGTAGGACGCCAGGTCGTCGTGCTCACCCACCTTGGGCATCGGCAGGTAGCCCGGCAGCAGGTTGAACAACGTCGGGATGTCGGTGGAGCCCTGGATGCTGGCGTGCCCGCGCAGCGCCATGATCCCGCCGCCGGGCCGGCCCATATTGCCCAACAGCAGCTGGATGATCGCCGAGCCGCGGATGTACTGCACGCCCACCGTGTGGTGGGTCCAGCCGACCGAGTACACCCACGCGGTGGTGCGCTCGCGACCGCTGTTCTCGGTGACCGCCTCGCACACCTTCAGGAAGTCCTCGGGCGAGACACCGCAGATCTGCTCGACGAGCTCGGGGGTGTAACGGGCGTAGTGCCGCTTGAGCACCTGGAACACCGAGCGGGGGTGCTGCAGCGTCTCGTCGCGCTGGACCTCGGCGTGCTTGAGCTTCGCGCCGTGGCCGCCCAGCTCGTGGCCGCCGCCGCGCTCGCTCTGCGAGACCTCGCTCTCCTCGCCGGTTCCGCCGGCTCCGGCATTGTCGGCGCGGGACCCACCCGGGGACTCGGCGTCGGGCTCCGATGGCTCGGTGCGCGATCCGGGCGCCGGCACGTCGTCCTGGCCCGCGTAGGTCCAGGTCGAGGTGTCGTACATGCCGGTCTCGGGGTCATAGCCGGAGAACACCCCGTCCAGGTCGTCGACGTCGACGAAGTCCTCGCGCAGCAGGGTGGCGGCATTGGTGTAGGCCAGCACGTACTCGTGGAAGTACTTCTCGTTCGACAGGATGTAGTTGACGATCCCGCCGAGGAACGCGATGTCGCTGCCGGCCCGCAGGGGCACGTAGTGATCGGCCAGCGCCGAGGTGCGGGTGAACCGCGGGTCGATGTGGATGATCCTGGCGCCGCGCTTCTTGGCCTCCATCACCCATTGGAAACCGACCGGATGGCACTCGGCCATGTTCGAGCCCTGGATGACGATGCAGTCAGAGTTCTGCAGGTCCTGCATGAAGGAGGTGGCGCCGCCACGTCCGAACGAGGCCCCCAAACTGGGGACGGTGGCGCTGTGTCAAATACGGGCCTGGTTCTCGATCTGGATCGCGCCGAGGGCGGTGAAGAGCTTCTTGATCAGGTAGTTCTCTTCGTTGTCCAGCGTCGCCCCGCCGAGCGAGGCGAGACCCAGGCTGCGGCGCAACGGCCGGCCGTGCTCGTCGGTGTCCTGCCAGGTGCGCGCCCGGGTCTCCACGATCCGGTCGGCGATCATGTCGGTGGCCTGCTCCAGGTCCAGCGGTTCCCAGTCCGTGCCGCCCGGCCGGCGGTACAGCATCGCGGTCTGGCGCAGCGGTGAGTTGACCAGCTGCTCGCTGGCCGAGCCCTTGGGGCAGAGCCGGCCGCGGCTGACCGGCGAGTCCGGGTCGCCCTCGATCTGGACGACCTTCTCGTCCTTGACGTAGATCCGCTGGCCACAGCCGACGGCGCAGTACGGGCAGACGCTCTTGACCATCCGGTCGGCGGTCTCGGTGCGCGCGGTCCAGTTCCTGGCGGTGTGCTTGGACTGCGCCGCCCTTCCCCGGCCGAGGGGGTCCCCGTCACTGATCTGGCGCAGAACCGGCCATGACAGCAAGGTCTTTCGCAGGTCCACGGTGATCCCTTTCGCCCTCGAATTCCACACTACCGAGCTGTCAAGGGCGCCAGTTCGGTCACCGGCTAGCCGTTGCCCCGGCAGACTCGCAGCACCGCATCCGCCACCCCGTCCCCGGGGGCTCCCAGCGCGGCGCGATAGCGGCCGCGGATGGCGCGTTCCCGGCTGAGCACGATCCGGGGTTCGCCCCCGCTGATCCTCGCCGCCTGGATGTGCACCGACAGTCGAGTGCGGGCGATGATCAATTGGATGATGGCGTCGTCGACCGCATCGATCCGGGCGCGCATCACGTCGATGGAGTCGGCTGCCTCGAGCTCTTCGGACTGCAGCAGGAATTCCATGGCCGGTCCTACCTCTCCGGCGGATACGACGCGCTTTGTCGCCCATTGCGTGCCCGTGGCCGCGTGGGGTCACTGTATCGCCGCAGACACCCCGCGAAGAAGAGGCGCTGCGCGGCCGCCGGAGCAGCCCTCACGGGGTCAGTCGACGATGAACAGCAACGCACCGGTATCGGTGCTGGACCGGTGCGCGCGCGAATCGTCGGCGACCTGGTAACTCTGGCCTTCGGTGAGGACCACGACCTCGCCGTTGTCCAGCGTGGTGGTCAGTTCCCCCCGTAGCACCAGGAGCACGTGACCCTTGTAGCACCAATGGTCGGCGACGTAACCGGGCGTGTATTCCACCATGCGCACCCGGATGCCCCCGAAGTCGCGGCTGCGCCAGAGCGCTTCACCGGATTCCCCTGGATGGCGATCCGGTGCGACGCTGCTCCAGTCCGTGGTGGTGAAATCGAAGCCGGTCAGCTGCATGCGCCCGAGCCTACGACAGCGGTTCAGGCAGGCTCAGGATCCGGCGGCGGCCCGCAGCTTCTCCAGCAGCGGCTCGGCGACCTTGTCCAGGAACTCCTGCTGGCTCTCATCACCCACCTGCACCAGGGCGATATCGGTGTAGCCGGCCTCCCAGAACGGCCGCGCCGACTCGACCAGCTCGTCGAGGTCCGGCCCGCACGCGATCGCCTCGGCCACGTCCTCGGGACGGACGAACTGGCTCGCCCCCTCGAAGGCAGCCGTCGTCGGCAGGTCGGCGTTGACCGCCCAGCCGCCGGTGGACCACCGGAACAGCTCGTGCGCCCGGGCGATCGCCTGATCCTTGTCCGGACCCCAGCAGATCGGGATCTGGCCGATCTTCCGGCTGTCCGGCAGGCCCTCGTCATTGCGGATCTGGTCCCAGCCCTGGATCAGCTGCGCATCCGGCTCGATACCGACCATGTGGTCGGCCAGCGGCGCGAACTCGGCGATCGAGCGGTTGCCGGAGATCGCGATGGCCAGCGGGACGCCGGTGTCGGGCAGGTCCCAGACCCGCGCCGAGTCGACCCGGAAGTACTCGCCGACCCAGGTGGTCAGCTCGCCGGTGTGCAGGGCGCGGATGATCTGGACCGCCTCGGCCAGCATGTCCTGCCGGACCGCGGCCATCGGCCAGCCCTCGCCGATCACGTGCTCGTTGAGGTTCTCACCCGACCCCAGGCCCAGGGTGAACCGGTTGTCCGACAGCAGGCCGAGGGTGGCGGCCTTCTGCGCGACCACCGCGGGGTGGTAGCGCATCGTCGGGCAGGTCACGTACGTCATCAGGTCCACCCGCTCGGTGGCCTGCGCAACCGCGCCGAGCACCGACCAGGCGTAGGGGGCGTGACCCATCGAGTCCAGCCAGGGGAAGTAGTGGTCGCTGGAGACCTCGAAGTCGAAGCCCGCCCGCTCGGCGGCGACCGCGTAGCGCACCAGTTCCTTCGGCCCGCTCTGCTCGGTCATCAACGTGTAGCCGAAACGTGTCATGAGTCCACTACTACCCACCGGCTCCGGCGAAGGCAACCCGCGAATGTGGCTAGAATTGAGGGTGTCATTCTAGCCACTTGGGAGAAGCCGTGGACGTAGGGATCAAAGAGCTGCGGGACAGCCTGAGCCGGCACCTTGCCGATGTGCGAGCTGGCGGCACTGTGACTATCACCGATCACGGCCGTGCGATCGCGCGGATAGTCCCGGTTGATCGGCCGAGCCGGCTCGAACGACTGATCGCCGAGGGACGAGTGACCAAGGCCGCCCACCGAAAGCGACCCTCACCCGAGCCACTCGCGGCCGCGGGCAGCGTCAGCGACCTGGTTGCCGACCAGCGGCAGTGATCGGCTACCTCGATACGTCCGCCTTCGTCCCGCTGCTCATCGCCGAACCCAGCAGCGCCTCCTGCCGCAGGTTCTTCGACGACGCGGACACGGTCGTCACCAGTCGCCCCACCTACGTCGAGACCGCCGCGGCGCTCGCTCAAGCCCGGCGGCTGGACCGAATCACGACGCGAATCCATCGAGAGAGCCTGCGGTCACTCGACGACCTGTGGGCCCAGGTGGACATCGTCGAGGCCGACGAGCGCCTCATTCGCGATGCGGCCGAACTCGCCCACCAACACAACCTCCGCGGCTACGACGCGATCCACTGCGCATCGGCTCGCCAACTCGATGACGACGACCTTGTAGCAGCCACCGGCGACCAGCAGCTTCTCCAAGCTTGGTCGGCCCTCGGCATCGCCACGTACGACACCACTAATCGCTGACTGGGCTCAGGCGGTGGTGGAGGTGCTGCCGAGGTGGCCGGCGAACCCGGTCGGCAGCTCGGCCACCGCGTCGGCCGGGTCCAGCACCGCCGAGTGCCCGGGCACGCTCAGCACGGCCTCGCCGGTCAGTCCGCGCTTGACGATGGCCAG
>NZ_DASVSG010000086.1:0-64695 GCF_036388195.1 Jatrophihabitans sp.
GGCCGCCGCCAGCGCCGCGGCGACCGCCAGCTCGACCCCGCAGCGGCGTAGCCACCGGTGCAGCACCGAGACCCGCAGCTGCGCGGTCAACGGCACGGCCGCGGCCAGGGCGGTAGCGGTGTGCAGCAGGTACAGGGCTACCGCGAAGGCCGCGGTGACGGCCAGCGGCGGCGTCCCCTGCCAGCCGTAGGCGGCGAACCAGCTGCCGATGGCCGCGGCGAGCGCCAGGCCCGCGCCGCCCTGATCCGGGCTGCCGGCCGCTACCAGCACGCCGGCCGCCAGCAGCCCCGTCCACGCCAGCCCCGCCCCGGGCGGGATCCACAGCAGCGCCAGCCCGGCCAGCACGATCACCACCCGCACCCCCAGCCCGGCCACCGAGTAGGGAGGTTGCCCGGGCTCACGACGCGCGGGAAGCAGCCTGGCCGCCCGGATCATCGGTGCACCCTCGCTGCCCGGGAGGTCCGGCTGAGGCCGGCGAGCACCTGATCCAGACTGCCGGCGCCCAGCCAGGGCACCACCGGCACACCATGATCGGCCAGCGCCCGCGCCAGGTTGGCCCGCTCGATCAGCTGCATCCGCCAGGCCAGCTCCATCCAGGGCGCCTGCTCCGGCAACGCCACCTCGGCGGGCAGGGTGTCCACCACCAGCACCGAGCGGCCGGCCCGCGACAGCCCCGCCGCCTCGGCTGCCACCTCGGTGCTCAGCAGCGGGCTGAACACGATCACCAACGCCCGGCTGGAGATCCTCGCCAGCGCCCGGCCGATGGTCAGCTGGCTGACCGGCGCGGTGCGGACGTCCAGCAGCAGGTCCATGATCGTGAACAGGTGGGACTGGCCGGTGCGCGGACGGACCGGCCGCCCCGCCCGGCCCAGGTCCAGCACCGCCACCCGGTCACCGTTGCGCAGATAGTGCTCGGCGATCGAGGCGCTGGCCCGGACGGCGATGTCGAGGTTGCTGGCAGCGTCCGGGCCCGGGCTGCGGCCCACCTCGGCCGCGGTGTCGAGCACCAGCACCACCTCGGTATCGCGGTCTGAGTAGGTGGCGGTGACGTGCAGCTCGGCGGTCCGCAGCGACACCGGCCAGTTGATCCGGCGCAGCCGGTCACCGGCGACGAACGGACGCACACCTGCCGGATCCACCCCCTCGCCGATCCGGCGGGACCGGTGCGCCCCGACGAGGCCGGTGGCGGCCGGCACCAGGTCGGTGGCCGAGAACCCCACCCGCAGCGGGAAGGTGGCCAGCGACACCATCTCGGGGTCGCTCACCCTGGTCTGCAGCAGGCCGTGCGCCGCGGTGACGGTCATGCTCACCCGGCCGAGCCGGCTGCGTCCCCAGCGTGGCGCGGCCAGCCGGTGTCTCAGGGTGAGCTCCTCGCCCGGGCCGGCCGCGGCGCACAGGTCCTGGCCGCCGTCGGGCAGCTCGATCCAGCCCTCCAGCCGGGTGCGCAGCCGGATGACGTCGACGGCGTCCGGCGCGTAGAGCTGCTGGCTCAAGGTCGTCGACTGGCCCTCGAACAGGGTGGCCGCCCCCGTGCTCAGCCGCACCTCGGGAGCGCGCTGGGCCCGGTTGAGCAGCGGCAGCACGGTGCCCACCGCCAGCGGCAGCGCCAGCAGCAGCAGGTCCTGGCGGGCCAGCAGCGCCGCGAACCCCAGCAGCACCGCGACGCTGCCGGCGGCAGAGCCGAGCGCCAGGGTCGGTGACCATCGGGCGGGCGGCGCCGCGGCCCGGCGGGACCGGGCGGGCGGCTCGCTTCCGACAGGTCCGGCCGGGGGTCCGGCAGCGGCCGGTTCGGAGCCCGCCGACTCGGACGTCACGGCCGGCTCACCGACGGCATCCGGGGACGGTCCACGCCGGTCGCCGGGGCCGGCACCTCGGCCAGCACCGCCGAGATCACCTCGGCCGGCAGCAGCTGCCGCATCCACATCTCCGGACGCAGCGTCACCCGGTGCGCCAGCGCCGCGACCGCGACGGCCTTGACGTCTTCGGGGGTCACGAAGTCGCGGTGGTTGATCAGGGCGTACGCCCGGGCCACCAGCAGCAGCGCCAGCGCGCCGCGCGGCGAGGCGCCGACCAGCAGGTGCTGGTGGAACCGGGTCGCGTCGACCAGCGCGACGCAGTACCGGCCGACACTCTCCTCGACCTCGATGCCCTCGACGACCCGCTGCACCGCCAGTAGGCCGGCCGCGTCCAGCACCGGGTTCAGCGTGATGGCCTCCGCCCGGCGCGCCATCCGCCGCTGCAGCACCTGCCACTCCTCGTCCTGGCTGGGGTAGCCGAACGACACCCGCAGCAGGAACCGGTCCAGCTGGGCCTCGGGCAGCGGGTAGGTGCCCTCGTACTCGATCGGGTTGGCGGTGGCGATCACGTGGAACGGCTGGGGCAGCTCGAAGGTGCGGCCCTCGACGGTGGCCTGGCCCTCCTGCATCGCCTCCAGCAGCGCCGCCTGGGTCTTCGGCGGCGTCCGGTTGATCTCATCGGCCAGCACCAGGCCCGCGAACAGCGGCCCGGACCGGAACACGAACTCGCCCTGGCGCTGGTCATAGACGAACGAGCCGGTGATGTCGGAGGGCAGCAGGTCGGGGGTGAACTGGATCCGGCGGAACTCCAGCCCGAGCGCCTGCGCGAACGACCGCGCCGCCAGGGTCTTGGCCAGGCCCGGGTTGTCCTCGATCAGGACGTGGCCGCCGGCCAGGATGCCGGCCAGCACCAGCGCCAGCCGGCCGCGCTTGCCGACCACCGCCCGGCTGACCTCGTTCAGGATCCGGTCACAGGCCTGGGCAGCCGCCGGCGCGGCCATCAGAGCGCCTCGATCAGGGTGACCAGCGTGCTCAGCTCGGCGTGGCTGGGCGCCGGGCTGGCCGGCCCCGGCGGCGCTATCGTCAGCGACCACAACTGCTCTCCTAGCACTTCTCTAGCCTGGACGGGGTGCCTGCGCGGATCGATCCCGTACTTCTGGCGCAACCGCTCGGTGGCCAGCCGGGCCAGCACCGGACGCACGTTGCGGTCGTACTTGGACCCGTCCCGGCTGGCCGCCTCCAGCCGGCGCTCCAGTTGCCGGAGCTTGGCGAAGTAGTCGCCGCCGGGCCACAACGGCGGCTCGACCGCCTCCGCCGGTGGCTGCGGGTCGGCGGCGGTCTCGCGGACCAGCTGGATCAGCACCGCGACGGCCACGCCCACCCCCGCACACAGCTCCGGACGCAGATTCCCCCCGGAGGCCGCGCTGGACAGCAGCACGGCGATGCCGAGCCCCAGCCCGAGCGCGGCGGCCAGCGCCAGCCGGAACCACAGCCGGGACCGGCGGCCGGGCCGCTCAGCCATGGCCGGCCCCTGTCCAGAGCCCGGCGGCTGCCTCGAGCTCCGAGCGCAATCGCACCAGGTCGGCCCGGGCCTGGGCGACTGCCTCGGCCGGGATCGGGTGGCTGGAGAACCGGGCCTCGCGGTACAGGGCGGCCAGCCGGTTCAGCGGCGCCTCGCTCAGCGGCATCGAGGCCAGCAGCCGGTCGACCAGCTCGGAGGAGGTGTCGGCGGGCGAGCGGCGCAGGCCGGCCAACTCGGCGGTCTCCTCCAGGCGGCGCCAGCAGAGGATCACCGCATCGCGGACCTGCCCGCCGGCCACCTGCGACATGGTGGTCCGCAGCGTGCTGGAGACCTGGCGGATCAGGTCGTCAGGAGCCGGTTCGAACGGCCGGGGGGTCTGCCTGCTGCGCCGGGACCGCAGCCGTCCCCGCCACTGCGGCCAGAGCACCAGCGTGATGGCGATCACCGCCACCAGCAGGATGGCCAGCAGCAGCAGCTCGATGAGCGACCAGGGCACCCGGAGACGGCCGGAGTCCGACGGCGGCACCCCGGTCAGCTGGTCGCTCTGCGGGGTTGCCGTCGCCCGGGGCGTGCTGGGCGAGGACGGCTGGGCCACGGCGTCGGCCGGACCCGACGGGACCGGACCGGCCCGGGCAGCCAGCGCGACCAGCACGAACCCGGCCAGCGTGGCCGAGGCCGCCCAGGCGCTGGGCGGCCCGAGCCGCGCCCGGAGCCGCATCACGGTCCTCACCGTCCCCGCCGGCCGTCGACCGGAGACCGATCAGGCCAGCGCCGCGGTGAGGTCTGCCAGCAGATCCTCGATGTCCTCGATGCCGACCGACAGCCGGATCAGGTCACCGGGGACCTCCAGCGGCGACCCTGCGACGCTGGCGTGGGTCATCCGGGACGGATGTTCGATCAGCGACTCCACCCCGCCCAGGGACTCGCCGAGCGTGAACAGCTCGGTCAGCCCACAGACCTTGAGCGCCGCCTCCTCGCCGGCGCGCAACCGGAAGGACACGATGCCGCCGTAGCCGGCCATCTGCCGCGCCGCGACCTCGTGGTTGGGGTGCTCGGGCAGGCCCGGGTAGAGCACGCTCGCCACCGCCGGGTGCTGGCAGAGGAACTGGACGACCTTCTCGGCATTGGAGCAGTGCCGCTCCATCCGCACACCCAGGGTCTTGATCCCGCGCAGCACCAGCCAGGCGTCGAACGGGCCGCTGATCCCTCCCACCGCGTTCTGGTGGAAGGCCACCTGCTCGCCGATCTCGGGGTCGCGGGTCACCACCGCCCCGCCGACCACGTCGGAGTGCCCGCCCAGGTACTTGGTGGTGGAGTGCACCACGACGTCGGCGCCCAGCCTCAGCGGCTGCTGCAGGTAGGACGAGGCGAAGGTGTTGTCGACCACCAGCATCGTCTGGTGCTGCTGCGAGATCTCGGCCAGCGCCGCGATGTCGGCGATGTTGAGCAGCGGGTTGGTGGGCGTCTCGACCCAGATGACCCGGGTGTTGGGCCGGATCGCGGCGGCCACCGCGGCGCTGTCGTGCATGGCGACCGTGCTGAACTCGATGCCCCACCGGGTCAGCACCCGGGAGACCAGCCGGTAGGTGCCGCCGTAGGCGTCGTCGGGCAGCAGCAGGTGATCGCCGGGGGCGCACAGCGTCCGCAGCAGGATGTCCTCGGCGGCCAGGCCCGAGGCGAAGGCCAGCCCGCGGGCGCCGCCCTCGACCGCCGCGAGGCACTCCTCCAGCGCCGACCGGGTCGGGTTGCCCGACCGGCTGTACTCATAACCGCCGCGAAGCCCGCCGACGCCGTCCTGCTTGTAGGTAGAGGTTTGATAGATCGGCACGGTGACCGCTCCGGTCAGCGGATCCGGTTCCTGGCCGGCGTGGATCGCCCTGGAGTTGAAACCGAGCGCGCTGCCATCTGTCGATATGTCCATGCCGCTCAGATTACTGCCCGTCCCCGGCCTCGTTCCGGGCATGCGGATTCCGGACAGATCACGGTCGGCGCCAGCCGCCTACTTGCTGACCAGATAGCCCAGCAGGTCCTGCCGGGTCACCACGCCGGCCGGCTTGCCGTCGACGTGCACCAGCAGCGCGTCGGCCCCGCCCAGCGCCTCGACCGCCCGGCGGACCGGCTCGCCCGAGCCGATGATCGGCAGGTTCGCCGACATGTGCTTCTCCAGCGGGTCCGACAGCGAGGCCTGGCCGGCGAACAGCGCGTCGAGCAGCGCCTTCTCCGACACCGACCCGACCACCTCACCGGCGGTCACCGGCGGCTCGGCGCCGACCACCGGCATCTGCGACACCCCGTACTCGCGCAGGATGTCGATCGCCTCCCGGACGGTCTCGTTCGGGTGCCCGTGCACCAGCGCGGGGGTCTCGCCGTCCTTGGCGGTGAGCACCTCGCCGACGGTGGTTTCGGCGCTGGTGTCCAGGAAGCCGTAGTCGCTCATCCACTTGTCGGAGAACACCTTGGACAGGTAGCCCCGGCCGCCGTCGGGCAGCAGCACCACGATCACGCCCTCGGGCCCGGCGCGCTCGGCGACCCGCAGCGCCGCGGCGGCGGCCATGCCGCACGAGCCGCCGACCAGCAGGCCCTCCTCACGGGCCAGCCGGCGGGTGATGTCGAACGACGTGGAGTCCGAGATCGCGATGATCTCGTCGGGCACCTCCGGGTCGTAGTTGCCCGGCCAGAAGTCCTCGCCGACGCCCTCGACCAGGTACGGGCGCCCGGTGCCCCCGGAGTACACCGAGCCCTCGGGGTCGGCGCCGATCACCCGCACCGGGCCGCCGGGACGGTCGGCCGACACCTCCTTGAGGTAGCGGCCGGTGCCCGAGATGGTGCCGCCGGTGCCCACGCCGGTCACGAAGTGGGTGATCCGTCCCTCGGTCTGCTCCCAGATCTCCGGGCCGGTGCCCTTGTAGTGGGCCAGGGTGTTGTTCACGTTGGCGTACTGGTTCGGCTTCCAGGCGCCGGGCACCTCACGGGCCAGCCGGTCAGAGACCTGGTAGTAGGAGCGCGGGTCCTCAGGCGCCACCGCGGTCGGGCAGACCACCACCTCGGCGCCGTAGGCCTTGAGGAGGTTGATCTTCTCCTGGGAGACCTTGTCCGGCAGCACGAAGATGCAGGAGTACCCGCGCTGCTGGGCGACGATCGCCAGGCCCACCCCGGTGTTGCCGGAGGTCGGCTCCACGATCGTGCCACCGGGCTTCAGCTCGCCGCTTCGCTCGGCCGCCTCGATCATGGGAAGCGCGATCCGGTCCTTGCTCGAGCCGCCGGGGTTGAAGTGCTCGACCTTGGCCAGCACGAGCGGCGCGGTGGCCGGGTCGAGGTGCCGGGTGACGCTGCGGAGCTGGATCAGCGGGGTGTTGCCGATCAGGTCAATGAGTGAGGTGTAGTAGCGCATGAGGCAAAGGCTAACCTCGCGTCGTCAGTTCAGGGTCATCAATAGTGCAATCCCGGAGGCATCTGCATGAGCCGAGCGTCTCGGGCCAGGCGGGTGGTGACCGCTGCGGCCTTCGGAACGGGCGGTATCGGCGCGCTCAGCGCGGTCGCCGCGGGGCTGATCTACGGCCAGACCAAGCTGGCGCGGCGCCGGATCCAGCCGCCCGAGGCCCATCCGCCCCGGGCTGACGGCGTGTGGGTGGCGCCCGGGGTGCCCGCGGACGGGCCGCTGCTGCTGCTGGCGATGATCGGGGACTCCTCCGCCGCCGGGTACGGGGTGCACCGCGACAGCGAGACCCCGGCCGCCCAGATCGCCCTGGGGCTGTCCGCGCTGGCGCGCCGGCCGGTCCGGCTGCGCAACGTCGCGGTGGTCGGCGCCCAGAGCTCGGCGCTGGCCAGCCAGGTCGCGCTGGTGCTGCCCGAGCGGCCCGACCTGGTGGTGATCATGATCGGCGCCAATGACGTCACCCACCGGATCCGGCCCTCGGAATCGGTCCGCCACCTCACCGACGCGCTGAGCACCCTGGCCGAGCACAACCTGCCGGTGGTGGTGGGAACCTGCCCCGACCTCGGGACGATCCGGCCGATCTCGCAGCCGCTGCGCTGGCTGGCCCGCCGGATGTCCCGGACGCTCGCCGCGTCGCAGGCGGTGGCGGTGGTGGCGGCCGGCGGCCGGGCCGTCAGCCTCGGCGACATCCTCGGCCCGGAGTTCGCCAGCAGCCGGGACTACTTCTCCGAGGACCAGTTCCATCCGTCGGCGATCGGCTACGCCCGGGCCGCGGAGGTGCTGCTGCCCTCGGCCGCCGCGGCGCTGGGCCTGAGCACGGTGTCCGAGCAGGCCGCGCCGTTCACCTCCAAGCGCGCCCGGCCGGTGGCCAAGGCCGCGGCGAAGGCGGCCGGCCTGCCGGGCACCGAGGTGCTGCCGGCCGAGGTGCGCGGCGAGCGGAGCGGCCGGCACGGGCCGTGGGCCCGGCTCCTTCGCCGCCGGGCGACCACCGTGATACCGCCCACCTCCGGCGGCCAGGAAAACTTCACCCCTGCCACCATGGTGGACAGCGACTAGCGGCGGACGAGCCGCTCGCCATGCCGCACCCGAGAAGGAGACCCGCGATGTCCAGCACCCCCCAGGCCGTCATCGTCGCCACCGCCCGCTCACCCATCGGCAGGGCCGCCAAGGGCTCGCTGGTCGACATGCGCGCCGACGAGCTCGTCACCCAGATGATCACCGCGGCGCTGGCGAAGGTGCCGCAGCTGGACCCCCGCCAGATCGATGACCTGCTGCTGGGCTGCGGGCTGCCGGGCGGCGAGCAGGGCTACAACATGGCCAAGATCGTGGCCACCCTGCTCGGCTACGACTTCCTGCCCGGCGCCACCGTGACCCGGTACTGCGCGTCCTCGCTGCAGACCACCCGGATGGCGATGCACGCGATCCGGGCCGGCGAGGGCGAGGTGTTCATCTCCGCCGGGGTCGAGACGGTGTCGCGGTTCGTCAAGGGGTCCTCCGACGGGCTGCCCGACACCAAGAACCCGCGGTTCGCCGAGGCGCAGGAGCGCACCGCGAAGGTGGCCGCCGAGGGCGCCGACGGCTGGCAGGACCCGCGGGAGCTCGGCAGCCTGCCCGACCCCTACATCCCGATGGGCCAGACGGCGGAGAACCTGGCCCGGCTGATGGGGGTCAGCCGCGAGGAGATGGACCACTTCGGGGTCCGGTCGCAGAACCTGGCGGAGAAGTCGATCGCCGACGGCTTCTGGGCCAGGGAGATCACCCCGGTCACGCTGCCGTCCGGTGAGGTGGTGAGCCTCGACGACGGCCCGCGGGCCGGGGTCACCTACGAGGCGGTCTCGCAGCTCAAGCCGGTGTTCCGGCCCGACGGGCTGGTCACCGCCGGCAACTGCTGCCCGCTCAACGACGGCGCGGCGGCCCTGATCATCATGAGCGAGCGCAAGGCCGCCGAGCTGGAGGTGACGCCGCTGGCGCGCATCGTCGCGACCGGGGTCACCGGCCTGTCGCCGGAGATCATGGGGCTGGGGCCGGTCGAGGCGTCGCGGCAGGCGCTGGGCCGGGCCGGCATGTCGGTCTCCGACATCGACCTGGTGGAGATCAACGAGGCCTTCGCCGCCCAGGTGATCCCGTCCTACCAGCAGCTGGGCTTCGACCTGGACCAGGTCAACGTCAATGGCGGCTCGATCGCGGTCGGCCACCCGTTCGGGATGACCGGCGCCCGGATCGCCACCACCCTGATCAACTCGCTGCAGACCCATGACAAGCAGTTCGGCCTGGAGACCCTGTGCGTCGGCGGCGGCCAGGGCATGGCGATGATCCTGGAGCGGCTCTCCTGAGGCATTTCCGGGGCCAGCTCAACGCCTGATCGGCCGGACTGTCATGCCCAGCGGCCGCCCGGGCGCTCGCTCAGCATGTCAGTCGGCAGGGACCGGCCAGGGACCGGCCAGGGACGGCCAGACGGCACGGTCCCCGGACGTGGTGCGGCCCCGTCCCTCAACGCTGAGGGACGGGGCCGACTTGGTAATTACTTGCTGGTCGCTCACGGACCCCGGGGTCCGCTGGTCGGTGTCCGGCTAGTTGTTGCGTCCGGTCAGGTAGCTCAGCAGTCGCAGGATCTCCAGGTACAGCCAGACCAGCGTCACCAGCAGGCCCCAGGACAGGTACCAGCCGACCTTCTCGTCCACGCCGCGGCGCACCGACTGCTCGATCATGTCGAAGTCCACGATCAGGTTCGAGGCCGCGACCACGATGCAGAGCAGGCTGAAGCCGATCGCCAGCGGCCCGCCGTCGCGCAGCCCCAGGCCACCGTCGGTGAAGAAGCCGGCGACCAGGTTGACCAGCATCAGGCCGACGATGCCCAGCGTCGAGGCGAACACGATCTTGGTGAACTTCGGGGTGACCCGGACGGCGCCGGTCTTGTAGACCACCAGCACGCCACCGGCGACCATGATCGTGCCGGTGACGGCCTGCACCACGATGCCGTTGAACCGCTCGTTGAACAGCTCGCTGATGCCGCCGAGCGCCAGACCCTGCAGCGCCGCGTAGATCACCGTGGTCGCCGCGTTGGCCCGTCCGGAGAAGGCCATGTACAGGCCCAGCACCAGGGCGCCGATGAAGCCGATCGCGACGACGCCGCCGATGGCCGAGTCCGGCACCACGAACCACGCGAAGCCGGCTGTCACCAGCAGGGTGCCGAGCAGCACCATCGACCGGGTGACGACATCGTCCAGGGTCAGATACCGCGACGGGGCCGCGGGCGGGGCCGGCTGACCGTAGGCCGGTTGGGAGTACCACTCGTTGAGCTGACCGGCCGTCGGGGGCGGCGGCGCGATCGGGCCGTTGGGGCCCCGGGCTGCCGTGCCCGGATGTCCGGACTTCTCAAAACCCCGCAGGACAGGGTTACTGGCCACTGTTGCCTCCACCTCGATACCCGCACCGGGTGCGCCGGTGCGCTTGCTCTACATCCGATTCAACGCACGATGGTAGCCAGGTAGTTCCCGGCACGTCCGGCTCGTTTCGGCCCGATCCGAGGTGATTCGAGGCGGTCCCAGCAGGGCGAGAGCACCGCTCGGTGCACGGTAATGTCGAGGGGTGCCGCTATCGCAGATACCGGGGGATGCTGGCGGTGGCCTGAGGCAGCTGCCCGAGCCGCCCGGCCGGCGTCGAGCCGGCTCGCACTCGGTGCTGCTCGCCGTCAAGGTCGTCGCCGCGCTGCTGTCGTTCAGCGTGGTGTTCGTCTCGGCCTACGTCTGGGTCAATTACCGCAAACTCGACAACGGCCTGCGCCGGTTGAGCATCAGCACCGGCCCGCAGCAGAACGCCACCGGCACCGGCACCGAGGCCGACATCGACGGCAAGGACCAGAACCTGCTCGTCATCGGCAACGACGACCGTTCGACGATGACCGACAAGGAGGTCCGCCAGCTCGGGACCGGCCGGGACGGCGGCAGCCTGGCCACCGACACGATGATCATCGTGCACGTGCCGGCGGACGGCTCGAAGGCGACCCTCATCTCGCTGCCGCGCGACTCCTACGTCAACATCCCCGGCTACGGGATGGACAAGCTGAACTCCGCCTACGCCAGCGCCTACGCCGCCGCCAAGGGCAACGCCGAGGTCAAGCGGGCAGCCGGCGCGAACCTGCTGATCCGGACGATCACCAACCTCACCGGCCTCACCATCGATCACTTCCTGCAGGTCGACCTGATCGGCTTCTACCGGATCAGCAACGCCCTCGGCGGGGTGACGGTCAACCTGTGCCGTGCCGTCAACGACCCGGACTACTCCCACCTGGTGATGTCGGCGGGCCGGCACACCATCCAGGGCGTCGAGGCGCTGGAGTTCGTCCGGCAGCGGCACGGCCTCGCCAACGGCGACATCGACCGGACCGCCCGGCAGCGGTACTTCCTCACCGCGGCGTTCCGCAAGGTCGCCTCCGCGGGGACGCTGCTGAACAGCCGGAAGCTGGCCAACCTGGTGTCGGCCGTGGACAAATCCGTCTATGTCGATCGCACGTTCAGCCTGGCCAGCCTGATCAAGCAGATGTCCAACCTCAGCGCCAACAACATCGGCGGCAACTCCATCCCGTACGAGCGCTACGCCACGGTGGACGTCGGCAGCGTGCTGATCGTCAAGCCGGCCAGGGTGAAGGCGTTCGTCAACAACCTGATCTCCCCCCGCCCGCCGGTGGCTCCCACCACCCCGCGCGGGTCCGTCGGGCCGTCGCCGGGGACGTCCTCGGCCGCCCCCGTCCCGGTCCGGGCCCCGGCCAAGCCGCTCGACGCGGGCTGCATCAACTGAGGCCATCGGCAGGCTCCCGGCGCGCCCACCGGCACCGGATCGGAACGGGCCCGGAGGGGCTTGCCGTACCCTCAGGCGATGTGACCAGTGCGATCCCAGCCGGGGTGGACCCCGCTCGCGATGAGCCTGTGGACGAGCTGATAGCCCGCTATCAGCTGCGCCGCGCGGGCGCCCGCCCTGGCATCGTCGACTACACCCGCGAGCTGTGGGGACGGCGGCACTTCATCGTGGCGTTCTCCACCGCGAACAACGCGGTCGGGTACTCGGCGAGCTTCCTGGGCCAGGCGTGGCAGCTGCTGACGCCGCTGCTGAACGCCGCGGTGTACTACCTGATCTTCGGCGTGCTGCTGCACACCAAGCGCGGGGTGCACAACTACGTCGCCTTCCTGGTGATCGGCATCTTCATCTTCACCTTCACCCAGAGCAGCCTGCTCGGGGGCTCCCGGGCGATCAGCGCCAACGTGGGGCTGACCCGGGTGCTGCACTTCCCGCGCGCGGTGCTGCCGGTCTCCTCGACCCTGGTCGCGTTGCAGCGCCTGGTCTACTCGCTGGTCGTGATGCTGCCGATCGTGCTGATCACCGGCGAGCGGCCGCGGTGGCAGTGGCTGCTGCTGATTCCCGCGATCGCGCTGCAGTTGATGTTCTGCCTGGGCCTGGCCTTCTTCATCGCCCGGATCGGCGCCAAGGTGCCCGACACCTCGCAGCTGCTGCCCTTCCTGATCCGCACCTGGCTGTACGTGTCCGGTGTCTTCTACAGCATCCAGGCATTCGCGGCCGACCACCCGCGCTGGGTCAAGGTGATCCTCGAGGTCAATCCCGGCGCGGTCTACGTCGAGGTGGTGCGGGCGGCGCTGATCGACGAACCGCGGGGGCATCACCTGTGGTTGCTGGCGGTGGCCTGGGCGGTGGTCGTGCTGGCCGCGGGGTATCTCTTCTTCTGGCAGGCCGAGGAGCAGTACGGACGTGTCTGAGGCAGTTTTTGGGGCAGCTCTGGACGCCGACGCCGAGCCGACCGTCGTCGTCGACGATGTGCACCTGACCTACCGGATCACCGGCCGGCACGCCTCGGCCGGGGCGCCTGCGGCGCTGAAGCGGATGGTGCAGCGCCAGCCCCCACCGGGCATGCGAGAGGTGCATGCGGTGCGCGGGGTGAGCCTGATCGCGCGGCGCGGCGAGGCGATCGGGCTGATCGGCCCGAACGGCTCCGGCAAGTCAACCCTGCTGCGCGCCATCGCCGGGCTGATGACGCCGGAGTCCGGCGCCATCTACACCCAGGGCCAGCCGTCGCTGCTCGGCGTCGCGGCCGCGCTGATGAACGACATGACCGGCGAACGCAATGTGGTGCTCGGCTGCCTGGCGATGGGGATGACCCCGGAGGAGGTGAAGGAGCACTACGACGCGATCTGCGAGTTCGCCGACATCGGCGAGTTCATCTCGCTGCCGATGAAGACCTACTCCTCGGGCATGGCGGCCCGGCTGCGGTTCGCGATCGCCGCGGCGAAGTCGCACGAGGTGCTGCTCATCGACGAGGCGCTGGCCACCGGCGACGCGGAGTTCCGCCGGCGCAGCGAGGCCCGGATCAGGGAGCTGCGCGAGGCCGCCGGAACGGTGTTCCTGGTCAGCCATGGCCTGAGCGTGGTCCGCGAGACCTGCGGGCGCGCCATCTGGCTGGAGAAGGGCCGGGTCGTCGCCGACGGCGAGGCCAACGCGGTCGTCGGCGCGTACGAGGCCCGGCACGACCCGAAGGCGGTGGAGGAGCGGCTGGCCGCCGCCGCTGCGGGCGGCAAGCTGTGGTCGGCGGCCGAGGAGCCGTCCAGCGCCTGAGCCGGGCCCGGCGCACGCCTCGGAAGCGTTGGCGGTGGCGTCCGGACGTCCCGGGCCAGGCCGGTATGTTGGTGGCCAACTACGACGACGAGATGTGGGGCTGATGAACCGGCACGATTTCCTGAGCGCCATCCACGCCAGTTACGAGCCGCGCAACTACCTCGAGATCGGCATCAACGACGGCCGCGGGCTGCAGCGCTCGCACACCCGCACCATCGGGGTGGACCCCGCCTTCAAGATCGTCGCCGAGGTCGACTGCGACCTGATGCTGGTCAAGGCGACCAGCGACGACTTCTTCGCCCGGGAGAACCCGATCGCGCGCTTTCCCGAAGGCGTCATCGACCTCAGCTTCATCGACGGCCTGCACATCTTCGAATTCGCCCTGCGCGACTTCATGAACGCCGAGCGGCTGTCCGGTCCCAACAGCGTCATCATCCTCGACGACATGCTGCCCCGGACGGTGGCCGAGGCAGCGCGCGACCGGCACACCCTGGAGTGGACCGGGGACGTGTACAAGGTGGCCCAGGTGCTGGAGCGCTACCGGCCCGAGCTGGTGGTGATCCCGCTGGACACCACCCCGACCGGCCTGCTGCTGGTGCTGGGCGCCGACCCGTCCAGCACGGTGCTCAAGGACAACTACGACGCGATCCTCGCCGAGTACGTCACCGAGGACCCGCAGCAGGTGCCGCAGGAGATCCTGCACCGCACGCAGGCCGCCGACCCGTTCAAGGTGGTCGGCTCCCAGGTCTGGAAGGAGCTGGCCGCGGCCCGCGCTGGCGGGTCGGTGGCGACGGAGGCGATCGAGTCGCTGCGCGCGCTGCGCGGCTCGGCCAGCTACGTCTCCAACCCGCCGGCCCCCCGGCCCTGGCCGCCGGTCAAGGCGCCGGCCGCCAAGCCTGCTGCCGCCAAGCCGCCGCAGCCCACCACGCTGGTCCGCCGGGTCCGCCGGGCGATCAAGAACCGTCTGTAGATCGCTGACGATCGGATCGTCACCGACGACTGAATCCACGGGAGGGTCCGCCGTGCCCACCAAGGTCAGCGTGGTCATACCGGTGTGGAACCCGGGCCGGTTCCTCGACCGCTGCATCGACTCGCTGCTGGCCCAGACCATGCCGAGCACGGACTTCGAGGTCCTGTTCATGGACGACGGCTCGACCGACGGCACCGAGGACCGCCTCGATCGGCTCGCCGCCGAGCACCCGCACTTCCGTGTGCACCACCTGGAGAACTCCGGCTGGCCGGGCAAGCCGCGCAACGTCGGGATCGAGCGGGCCGCCGGGGACTACGTCCTGTTCCTGGACAACGACGACGCCCTGGGCGCCGAGGCGCTGGAGCGGATGCACGCGATCGGCGCCCGCAACCACTCCGACATCGTGATCGGCAAGGTGGTCAGCAACTTCCGGGGCGTTCCGCACCAGGTCTTCCGGACCACCCGGGAGCACTGCACCGTTCGCGACGCGCCGCTGTTCGAGAGCCTGACCCCGCACAAGATGTTCCGCCGCCAGTTCCTGCTCGACCACGACATCCGCTATCCCGAGGGCAAGCGGCGCCTGGAGGACCAGCTCATCATGGCCCGGGCGTACTTCCCGGCCAGGAGCGTCAGCATCGTCGGCGACTACGTCTGCTACTACTACCTCAAGCGCGAGGACGGCACCAACGCCGGGTCGGCGCGGATCGACCCGAAGTCCTACTACGACAACCTGCGCGAGGTGCTCGACGTCGTCGAGGCCAACACCGAGCCCGGAGAGTTCCGCGACTCGATCCAGCGCCGGTTCTACCGCGGCGAGATGCTCGGCCGGCTGAGCGGCAGGGCGGTGTTGAGGTACCCGCCGCGCTTCCGGGACGACCTGCTCGCCGAAGTCCGGCGGCTGGCCCTGGACCCCCGCTTCGCGCCGGGCGTGCACGCCGGGCTGCCGGCCTTCCTGCGGGTGCGGTCCTACTTCGTCCGCGAGAACCTCGTCGACGACCTGCTCACCTACTCCGAGCGGTGCCTGGAGATAGCCGCCAGCGCACGGCTGGAGGACATGCGCTGGCGCGACGGCGTGCTGGTGCTGACCGTCCGCGCCTGGTTCGCCCGCGGCGAGCAGCCGCTGGAATTCCTCCGGACCGGGCAACGGCTGTTCCTGACCCCCGAGATCACGCTCGACGCCCCGCCGGACGAGCGGGACTGCACCGGGCAGCTGGCGCAGGTGCTGGCCGATGCCAGCATCAAGAACCGCGACACCGCCGACGAGTTCTTCCTGCCGGCCGAGCTCCGGCTGCACGAGCGCACCGTCGGCGAGCTGGCCGGCTCCTCGGTGGTGCAGGCCGAGTGGGTGGGCGAGGTCGAGATCGATCCGACCTCCGCCCTGGGTGGCCGCCCGCTGCCCCGCGGCGTGTGGGACGTCTCGATCCGGCTGTCCGGGCTGGGGCTGGCCCGCAAGGCGCGGCTCGGCAGCGAACGCGACCGCGTCGCCGAACAGGGCCGGCGCCCGGCGCTGCTCGGCGACCGTCCGCTGGTGGCCATCCCGTACTGGACGACCCCGCACGGCAACCTCAGCCTGGACATCGCCGAACACACCATGTCGCTGCGGGACATCCTCAAGCGCGTCCCGGCGACGGCGTCGCCACCGTGGCAGCTGGGCGCGGCCTCGTTGCGGATCAGCCTTCCGATCGCGGTTTCTCCGGTTCGCCCGATCGACGGCCGGCTGCGGCTGATCCACCGGCGCACCGGCGCCGTTGTCGAATGCCCGCTCGAGTGCGGCGCAGCTGCTTCGACGCTGCGCCTGACCGCCGAGCTGCCCGCCCGCGACGCCGGCCTGACCGTCGGCGTGTGGGACATCGCCGTGGTGCTGCCCGATCTCGGCCGGGACCAGCCCGTCCGGATCAGCCAGGTGCTCGCGGTGCCCAGGATCGGGCCGCCGCACCTGCGTCGCGCTCCGCGATCCGTCCTTGTCCGTGGCCCCCGTGCCCTGGCGCGCCGGGGAAAGCGGCTGGCCGGCAAGGCCGCTGCCCTGATCCGTCGGAAGTAGACCGGCCTGGATTTCCCCGCCGCCGCGGGAGTGTGCCGGTCCGGTCTGGCGGCGGTACCGGGATAGGGTGAATTGCTCCGCAATCATCCCCGGGATCGAAGGGACGTCCATGCCAGCGCTGGGCCGCGCGAGGTCATCGAGGCTGCTCCGGCGGCAGGCCGGCCGCCCGTCCGACGACTCGGGCCGCCAGACCTTCGGCACCCGGCTCGATCCCCGGTACAACAGCCTGAACGCCATCCGGCTGCTGCTCGCCTCCGTCGTCATCGTGTCGCACTCCTGGGGGATCGGGAACTACGGCGACGGCCGTCCCCCGCGCCACGGTGGCGAGACGCCGGGTGACTGGTCGGTCTTCGCGTTCTTCGTCCTCAGCGGCTACCTGATCACCGGCAGCCGGCTGAACAACAGCCTCGGCACGTATCTCAAGCGGCGGTTCCTGCGGATCTATCCGGGCTTCCTGGTGTGCCTGTTGGCCGCCATCGCCGTCTTCGCCCCGATCGGCTACTACCACCAGCACCACAGCCTGCACGGCTACCTGACCAAGTCCAACACCCCGTTGGACTACCTGATCAGCAACCTCACGCTGAAGATGAACATCGCCAAGGTGGCAGGCACCCCCACCGGTCCGTACTCCTGGACCGGGTCGCTGTGGACCCTCTACTACGAGTTCTACTGCTACGTCATCGTGGGCCTGCTGGCCTGCTGGGCGGTGTACGGCCGCAAGCCGGGGCTGGCGGTCGGGGTGTTCGCCTTCGCCACCGTCGCCCGGCTCGAACACACCCATGTCGCGGCCTTCGCGCACAGCAGCGATGTCCGGCACATGGTGCAGCTGCTGCCGTTCTTCATGGCGGGTTCGGTGATCTACCTGTTGCGCGACCGCATCCCGTGCAACGGATGGCTGGCCGCGGCCAGCCTCGCGGTGTTCGTCGCGCTGCCGCACCTGGCGCAGAACCGGTTCGTGGTGCTGTGCGCGCTCCCGGTGGGCTACCTGCTGCTCTACCTCGGCGCCGTTCTCCCGGTGCCACTCGGACGCCGCAACGACATCTCCTACGGCATGTACATGTACGGCTACCCGGTCGAGCAGTTGTTGCGGTTCGCGCACCTGTCCTCGCAGATCGTGTACATCGTGCTGGCCATCCTGTGCACCATCCCGCTCGCCGCGGCGTCCTGGTTCCTGGTCGAGCGCCCGGCGATCCGGTGGGGCCAGCGGCAGACCCCCTCCGCCGACAACCGGGCGGCCGCGGCCGGCGCGCCCGTCGAGCCGCTGCAACCTGCCCGGACCTGACGCCTGCGATCCGGCCCGGGCTCAGATCACCTGGCGCGTCCGATCCGGCTCGGGCTCAGATCAGCGGGGGCCGGCCGGCCCGGGTCATCCGCCAGACCGTGCGCCAGGACATCGGCCGGCGCGGGCCGCAGTCCAGCCGGAACCCCTCGACCGCTCCCCGCCAGGACTCCAGCAACGCCGGCCGGCCCCGGGTGCGGGCCAGCGTCAGGGCGGTCCAGACCACCAGGTACAGCGCGGCCAGCGGGACCGGCAGCCGCCGCCGGGCCAGGAACACCCGGTTGCGCGCCGACAGCCGGTAGAAGCCGGCGTGCCGGGTGGGCGCGATCACCGGATGCAGGGCTGCCAGGTCGCCGGCGTACCGGACCCGCGCGCCGGCGTCCCAGACCGCCCAGGCCAGGTCGATGCCCTCGTGGGCGTAGTAGAAGCAGCCCGGCCACCCGCCGATCCGCTCGAACAGCTCCCGGCGGATGCCCACCGCGCCCTCCCAGACGGCGGTGACATCGCTGGACCGGGCCGGGTCGCCCACCCGCAACCGGGGCGTCCAGCGCCGGGGGGACGGCTGCCCGTCGGGCGCCAGCACCCGGGGCTGCACCAGCCCCAGGGCCGGGTCGGCGGCGAACATCGCGGCCAGCCGGGCCAGGGTGTCCGGATCGCGCAGGCTGGCGTCGTCGTCCAGGAAGAACAGCAGATCGCCCTGCACGTGCGGCACGCCGGCGTTGCGGCCGGCCGGAATGCCCACGTTCTCCGGCAACGCCACCGCCCGCACCCCCTCGGGCAGGCCGGTCGGCGACCAGCCGTTGCCGACGACGACGATGTCCAGGCGCACGCCGGTCTGCGCCAGCAGGCTGCGCAGCCCCCGGTCCAGGTCCTCCGGCCGCCGGCCCTGGGTCAGCACGACCACACCGTAGGACGGCGCCGCGGTCACGCCCGCACCCGGTTGGAGGCCACGATCGCCACGAAGTGCCCGAGCACCGACAGCAGCGCCAGCGGAACGACCGCCACCAGCAGCCCCCGGGTGCCGCTGAGGTCATCGGTCACCAGGTCCACCACCGCGGCCACCGCGATGATCAGCGTCAGCTCGATCGAGTGGTAGATGCGGTGGAACGGAACGAACCGGGCCGCGTTGCGCAGCGCCGCCAGCACGCCGGACCGTGGCCTGCTGACCTCGGCGGTGTCCGGCGCCCGGCCGAGTCCCGCGTGCGCCCGCGCCGCGTGCACCATGTCGTTGAGCGCCTTGTTCAGGCACAGCAGCCAGGCCAGCAGGGCGCCGAGGCAGATCCAGCCGAGGTGGTCGGTGATCTCCCCCGGGCCACCGGCAGCCCGCACGCCCAGCGCCAGCGCGATCAGGGTCTCCACCGTGTAGTGGCCGACCTTGTCCAGGAAGATCCCCATCGGGCCGGACGTGCCGCGCCACCGGGCCACCTCGCCGTCGCAGGCGTCCCACATCATCTGCAGCTGGGTGCACAGCACGGCGAGGATCGCGCCGAGCAGCCCCGGGACCAGCAGCGCCGGAGCCGCCAGCCAGCCGCTGAGGATCATCAGCCAGGTGACGCCGTTCGCGCTGATCCCGGTCGGCAGCAGCACCCGGGTCACGTAGGGCGAGATCCGGCGCATGTAGAGGTCGCCGGTCCAGTGCTCGGCGGTCCGCCGGCCGCGCACCGCGGGCGGCTGGGTGATCTCGCGCAGCTGGGCGATGGTCGGCCGGGACGGCCGCTGGCCGGCGGTCACGGCCGTCCCGCCAGCCGGGCGGCGCGGTCGGCCAGCTCGCGGTCGCGAAGCTCGATCAGCTCGTCGCACACGTCCAGGAACCGGGCCAGGGCGGCGCCGGGGGTGGTGTCGCCCATGGCGTGCTCGACCCAGGCCCGCCGGCGCGCCTGGTCGCCTCCGGACAGCTCGGCGGCCACCAGGTCCGCCAGCCCGCCCGCGTCGGCAGCGCGCAGGCCGGGAGCGGCGCCGAGCACCGTGTCGGCGTCCAGGAACGCCTGCGGCGACTCGGGGATCGTCACCACGATCGGCTTGCCGGTGGTCATCCAGTCCCCGGCCACCGCGGAGATGTCGCAGACCAGCAGATCGGCGTCGTCGGCGCGGACGTCCCAGGCCGGCGCCAGGTCGACGGCATGCCGGGACGCCGGATCCCGCTCCCGGTGCTGGCGCACCAGCGCCCGCAGCCGCTGGTCGGCCACGGCGAACTCGGCGCGGTTGGCGCCGGTGCGCGGGTGCGGGCGGTAGATCACGTCGTACCGGCCGGAGTCCAGCAGCGAGCGCAGCAGCGCCTCGCCGTGCGAGACCACCGAGCTGTAGGCCATGCTCGGCTGGCCGCCCTCCCAGGTCGGGGCGTAGCGCACCAGCGGCCGCGCCCTGCCGCCGGCAACCGTCTGATCAGACGCTCGTTGACCGGCCGGGACGTCCAACTGCGGCCGCCCGACCAGCCGGACGTGGGCAGCGGCGTCGTAACACATCAGGTTGCGCTGCAGCCGGTCCCGCCCCGCCGCGCCGGGCACCAGGATGACGTCGTAGGCCTTCACCTGGTTGCTGGCCGAGGCGGCCTTGTCGCTCTCGCCATGGCCGAGGTAGGCGTGCAGCATCGTCGGGAACCGCAGCGGGTGCAGGTTGCGGATGTTGTGGCTGACGTACAGGGCCAGGGCCACGTCGCTGCGCGAGACGAGGTCCTCCAGCGTCCCGATCCGGCCGCAGCAGACCACCGGCAGGTCGCATTCTGCGCGGATCGCGGCCGCAGCGCGGCTGTCCAGGCACACGATGCCCACCCGGCGCCGGCTGTCGAGCCGCCGCAGGACCCCGTACCACTGCCGCAGCTGGTACAGGTTGGTGGTCGTGTCCGGGAAGTACAGCATCACCGCGAACGGCAGGGACTGCCCACGCAATGCCTCATCGTCGCCCAAACCGTCCGGATCGCCCTCGGGGAGCAGTCCCAGCCGGCGGATGAGCCGCCCGCCGAGACGCCGCACCCTGCCGCGCAACCGCACGTCCACCCCCGATGCCTCCGCTCGCCGGCCCGCAGCTTATCGGCCGCGCTGCTCCGGCAGAGCGAGCCGCAGCCCGGGCGTTGCTGCGGACTGAACCACAGGCAGACCCTGCATAATTGCTGTCATGACAGCCGCCACGCAGGATCGCGTGCCCACGGTCGCAGTCGTCCTGGCCGGTGGCACCGGCTCGCGGGTCGGGCTGGACATCCCCAAGCAGCTGCTGAAGGTGGCCGGCCGCACCGTCATGGAGCACACCGTCGCGGCGCTGCACGGGTGCGAGGACATCGACGAGATCATCGTCATGATGGCGACGGACTTCGTGGCCGACGCCGAGCGGTTGCTGCTGGGCAAGAGCGAGTTCCCGAAGCTGACCCGGGTGCTGCCCGGCGGCGCCGACCGCAACGCCTCGACCCGGGCGGCGCTGGCCGCGCTCGGCGACACCGAGTGCAACGTGCTGTTCCACGACGCGGTGCGCCCGCTGCTGTCGAAGGCGGTGGTGCATGCCTGCGTGACCGCATTGCGGACCTACGAGGCCGTGGACGTGGCCATCCCGTCCGCGGACACGATCATCCGGGTCGACGAGGACGACCACATCATCGAGATCCCCGAGCGCAGCCGGCTGCGTCGCGGCCAGACCCCCCAGGGCTTCCGGCTCTCCACGATCCGCCGCGCCTACCAGCTGGCCGCCGAGGATCCGGACTTCCGGGCCACCGACGACTGCGGCGTGGTGCTGCGCTACCTGCCCGAGGTGCCCATCTACGTCGTCGCCGGCGACGAGCAGAACATGAAGGTCACCTACCCGCTGGACCTGTTCCTCGCCGACAAGCTCTTCCAGCTCGCCTCGCACCTGGCCCGCCCGCGGACCTCTGAGGAACTGCGAGCTGCTCTCGGCGGCAAGACCGTGGTGGTGTTCGGCGGCAGCTACGGGATCGGCAGCGATGTCGCCACCCTGGCCGAGCTCGCCGGCTGCCGGGTGTTCCGGTTCAGCCGGTCGGCGACCGGAACCCACGTCGAGGACGCTGCCACCGTCGAGCGGGCCCTGGAGCAGGCCGCCGCCGAGACCGGCCGGATCGACGCGGTGGTGCTCAGCGCCGCGCAGCTGCTCAAGGGCCCGCTGTCGACCATGGCCGACGAGCAGATCATCGACCAGATCCGGATCAACTACCTCGGCCCGGTGACGGTCGCCCGGGCCAGCGAGCGGTACCTGCGCGAGAGCGGCGGCCACCTGGTGCTGTTCACCTCCAGCTCCTACACCCGCGGCCGGGCCGACTACGCGCTGTACTCCTCGACCAAGGCCGCCGTGGTCAACCTGGCCCAGGCGCTGGCGGACGAGTGGTCGACCGAGGGCATCCACGTCAACGTCATCAACCCCGAGCGGACCCGTACCCCGATGCGGCTGCAGGCCTTCGGCGACGAGCCCGAGGGCAGCCTGCTGGAAAGCGAAGCGGTCGCCTCCACCGTCCTGGACGTGCTGGCCTCGGACCTGACCGGCCATGTCGTCGACGTCCGCCGGGAGGCGACGCCGAGCACCCCGTCGGAAGCCGAGGAGGTGGCCAAGGCGGTCGCCGAGGCCGAGGCAGCGGCCGAAGCGGAGGCTGACGCCCGCCTGCTCGACGGCGCCTCGTGAGTCGGCTCCTCACCGCCGTCCTCGTTGGTCTGCTCCTCGCGCTCTACGGCGTCCTGCTGGTTGCCAGCATCGGTGACGGCCTGGGCGCGGTAGCCCTCGTCAGCCTGGCGCTCTACGTCCTGGACGACCTGCTGGACCGGTTCGGCCCGCAGCGGCTGCTGGCCGGCCTGGAGATGATCGGCGGCAGCAAGCCCTGGCGGTTCTTCTACCGGCAGGTCCTGGTGACCGTGTTCCTGCTGCGGTCCGACGAGCTGTCCCGGGCCGAGCTGGCCGTGGTGGTGACCGCGGTGATCGCGCACCGGCTGCTGGTCGGGCTGTACCAGGGGCTGTCGCTGATGATCAACCGGCGCCGGCTGCGCCGGGTCGAGACCCGCAACCTCGACGTCCCCGGCGAGCAGCTGCCGCCACCGTTGCCCGGCTGGCTGCAGCGTCCGGACGCCGCGCTGATACTGCACACCGAGCTGTTCTTCACGGCCGGGTTGCTGTGGGCCTACCTCACCGGCTCCTACCGGATCATTCCGGTCGCGGCGGTGCTGATGGCGCTGTCCGCCCTGGCCTTCCCGCTGGCGCTGCTGCCCCAGCTGCTCGCGCTGAGCCGGCTGCCCGGCAACGACGACCGGCTGCTGGCCGCCCAGCAGGTGGTGCAGGACTGGCGGCCCGAGGTGATCCTGCACTTCTCCGGCGGCGTCCGGGCGGTCTACCAGGTCAACATGTGGCTGGAGACGATGGAGCGCCTGGACCGGCGGGTGCTCGTCCTGCTGCGCGAGCGGCGCTATCTCGACACCTTCGGCGAGACCACCGTGCCGGTGCTCTGCCTGCCCTTCACCTCCGACCTGATGAACCTGCGGCTGCCGGACGCCGGCGTGGCCCTGTACGTGGCCAACGTCGGCAAGAACATCCACCTGCTGCGGGTGCCCAGCCTGAAGAGCGCGTTCATCGGCCACGGCGACAGCGACAAGACCGCCAGCTTCAACCCCTACACCAAGGTCTATGACGAGGTCTGGGTCGCCGGTGAGGCCGGCCGGGACCGATACCTGCGCGCCCAGGTCGGGGTCCGCTCCGAGGACGTCGTCCTGGTCGGACGGCCCCAGCTGGACGGCATCCATGAAGCGGAGGCGCGGCCGGCCGGGGCGCCGTTCACGGTGCTGTACGCACCCACCTGGGAGGGCTGGACCGAGGACCCGAACTCGTCCTCGCTGGTTCCGCTGGGCCGCCAGATCATCCGGGTGCTGCTCGACACGCCCGGCGTCCGGGTGATCTACAAGCCGCATCCGCTCACCGGCTCGGTGTCGCCGGCCGCGGCCCGGATCAGCGCCGAGATCGTGGCCATGCTCGACGGAGGGCCGCATCTGGCCGTGCTCGGCAACGAGCCGACCCTGTACCAGTGCTTCGACGATTCCGACGCCCTGATCAGCGACATCTCCAGCGTGGTGTCTGACTACCTGCGCTCGGAGAAGCCCTATTTCGTCACCAACGGCGGGGGGCTGTCGGAGCGGACCTTCCGGGAGCAGAACCCGTCCGCCGGCGCGGCCTACCTGATCGGGCCCGACGTGGACCGGCTGGAGGAGGACCTGGCCGACGCTCGGGGGCCCGACCGGCTGCGCGCCCGCCGTCACGAGATCCGCCGGTACGTGCTCGGCGATCCGGAGGTCGCCGGGATGACGCTGTTCGCCGAAGCGGTGGAGAACCTGCTCGCCAAGGCCAGGTCCCGCGCCGCGGCGGTGGCCGCCGGCGACCGGCAGGAGCTGCCGGTCGGCCAGCAGGTCGGGCCGCAGCTCACCGAGACGGCCGCTGCCGCTCTCGAGGCGAACCCGACGGTCTAGCGGGCGCGGGCGCGCACCTTCTTCGGGCTGGTGAGGAAACCCCAGCCCCAGCTCAGGTGCATGGTCGCGAACACCGCAGGCAGCCGCAGCGCCTCGGACGGCGCCAGCCGGCGCCCGACGCTCACGCTGGCCGCCAGGTTGGCCAGCGCGTAGGTGGCGGGGGCGAGCAGCCCGATCCGGCGCCCGGTGGCCGCGAGCGCGACCCCGGTGATCAGCCCGGCCACCGTCACCGGCGGGACCAGGTAGGTCAGCCGCACCGAGTCCGGATGCTCCTCGATCACCGCACGGCGCCACTGCGCGCTGTCGCGGTACTGCACGGCCAGCGCCCGCAGCGACGACCGCGGCCGGTACACCACCCGCAGGTCGGGGGTGAACCACACCTTGCCGCCATTGCGGCGCAGCCGGTGGTTGAGCTCCCAGTCCTGGGCCCGGGTGAAGCGCTCGTCATAGCCGTCGACCGCGGCCAACGCGTCGCGCCGGAACACCCCCAGGTAGACGGTGTCGGCCGGCCCGGGATCGCCGCCGTAGTGGAAACGCCCGCCACCCACCCCGAACGGCGACGACATCGCCGCGGCGACGGCTCGTTCGAACGGCGTGGTGCCCTCGGCGGCCATCACCCCGCCCACGTTCACCGCGGCGGTCTCGGTCAGCACCTCGACCGCCCGGCGCAGGTAGCCAGGCGGCAACAGCGAATGCCCGTCCACCCGCGCCACGATCGGGGCGCTGGTGGCGGCGACGGCGGCGTTGAGCCCGGTCGGCGTCCGCCCGGTCGGGTTCGGCACCACCACCACCCGGGGATCCGAGGCCGACACCGCGGCCGCCACCTCGAGGGTGTCGTCCCGGGACGGGCCGATGGCGATCGCCACCTCCACCGGGCCGGGGTAGTCCTGGCTGAGCACGTTGCGCAGCACGTCGGGCAGGTGCCGGGCCTCGTTGCGCACCACCATCACCACCGCGATCGGCGGCCACTCCGGCGCGCTCGGCTGTGCGGGCAGAGCCGCTGATTCGGTGTTGGTGATGATCGCTCCATCGGCGTGACAGGGGCCGCTCGGGACGCCCGCTGAGGTCACGGTCGACGACCCGACCTCGCGGCAGGCCCCGAACGGTCCGGGGTATCGGCGCCGGATCACCCTACCGTGACCGCACCGGCGCCCCGTTCGCCGCTCCGCCACCGGCTCGCCGCTGGCCGGACAATCCGCCCACCGGCGTTAGGGTGGGCCCATGACCGTGCGCGCGGTGCTGGATCGACTGCGGATCCGGCCGGGGTGGGTGCTCCCGGCTGCCGTCTTCGGATGGGCGCAACTGGTCCTGCTCGGCTGGTGGGCCGGGCAGTGGCCGGGACTGCTGAGCGCCGATTCGGTGCGCTACATCATCCACGTCACCACTGGCCCGTGGAACGCCGACCACTCGGTGCTCTACGACTCCGCGGTGCTGGCCTCGCTCACGCTCACCCGCAACGTCGCCCTCCTCACCCTGCTGCAGACGACCGCCGCGGCTGCCGCGATCGCCTACACGGTGGCCGGCCTGCGCGCCGTCGGAGTGCCTGGCCGGTGGGCCGCGGTCCCCGGCTGCGTGCTGCCGCTGCTGCCCAGCTTCGGCGCCTTCGTCGCGACCGTGTGGAAGGACGTCCCGTTCACCCTGTGCGAGCTGATGGTCACCGCCACGGTGCTGCGGATGTTCGCGCACCGCCACCCGACCGAGGCCTACCGGCCGGTTCCCCGGCGGCTGCTGGTGGCGCTGGGCCTGGAGCTGCTCGGCCTGACCCTGTTCCGCAATGACGGCTTCCTGCTGGTGCTGGTGATCGCCGTCGTCCTGGCCGTGGCGTTCCGGGGCGTGCGGGTGGCGGTGCTCGGGCTCAGCGCGGCGGCCATCCTCGCCTCGTTCTTCGCCCAGGCGGCGGTCTATCCGGCCTTCGACATCAAGCCCGCGAACTCCAGCCTGGCCTACGGCATCTTCGACGCCGAGATCGCGCTGGCCTACGCACGGAAACCGAGCACCTTCACCGCCTCCGATCTCGCCCTGATGGGCAAGGTCGCCCCGCTGACCTCGTGGGCCTCGGCGAACAACTGCTATACCAGCGACCCGCTGTTCCGCAGCAAGGGCTTCAGCCTGCGCAAGGCCGACCAGTACCACCAGGAGCTGTTCGCGTTGTGGTGGCGGGTGCTCGCACGCACTCCGGGCACCGTCGTCCATGCTCGGCTGTGCCGCGGCTCGGTGGCCTGGAACGTCCTGCCGCCACCCTGGGACAAGGCCCGGCTCGGACGGGTGGTCGTCCAGACGCCGACCAACCTGTACGGCAGCGCAAACACCCGGGTCCCCCCGGACATCACGAAGAATGTGGCGCTGCAGCCCCTCAACGACTCGCTCGGCCAGCTGACCCGCACGCTGCGGGCAGAGACCGACAGGCTGAGGTACCAACCGCTGCTGTGGCGGGGGGCGACCTGGTGCTACATCGCCTACCTGGTCCTGGTGGTCGCGGCGCTGCGGCTGCGGCGCTGGGACCTGCTCGCGGTGGGCTCAGCGAGCCTGGCCAACCAGCTGACCGTGCTGGCGGCCAACCCCGCCCAGCTCTTCCGCTACATGGCCGGACCGGTGTTCGTCGGCGTGATGTTGCTGGCGCTGCTGGCCGTGCGACGGCGCCCGCCAGCGCGGCCGGCCGGGCAGGATGCGGTCGACGACGGGCCAGAGGGCGCTCCGACCGCCCCGGCTCCTGGCCCGGTCGTGGCGCCGTCCTGACCCTGCGGCTCAGCGCCTCGCCCCGGCGCCGAGCACTATCTGGACGAGCCGCCAGTAGCCGGCCAGCACGACGTTGAGCAGCCCGAGCCCGGGTGGGCGTTCGATCATCGCCGGCTCGATGCGGGCGACCAGCAACGCCGCGAACGCTGCCGGGTCCAGCTGCGACGCGGCCTGGACAGCGGCGCGCCTGCGCCGGATCAGGCGCGCATGGCGGGCGAGCGAGCCGGTGGCCCGCACCCAGGCGCGCAGCGTGCCGCGTCGCAGGCCCGCCACCGCCAGCGCCAGGTCGAAGGCGATCATCATGGGCAGCACCAGCACCAGCACCCGGCGCGGATAGACCGTCAGCACGGTGAACCACCGGTTGCGTTGCAGCAGGAACTCCTTGCGCGGGTTGCGGCTGAACTCGTAGTGGTGGACGGCCACCGCGCCCGGCTCGTACCGCACCCGGTACCCGTGTTGCCAGGCCCGCAGGCTGAGCTCGGTGTCCTCGTGGTAGGCGAAGTACTCCGCGGGAAAGCCACCGAGCTCGTCCCACACCTGCCGGCGGACCGCCAGGAAGGCGCCGGTGGCCGCGGTGACGTCCCGGGGGGCCAGGTGCTGGTCGGCGGGCTCGCCATAGCCACCCGCCCAGACGACCCCGAGGTACTGGACGGGGTTGCCCACGGTGTTGATCAGGTCCGGCTGATCGGCCAGCCGCACCGAGCCCGACGCGATCGCCACCCGCGGGTCGCTGACCGCCTCGACCAGCCGGGCAATGGCGCCCGGGCGCACCTCGGCGTCGGAGTTGAGCAGGACGAGCGTCCGGCCGCGGGCCGCGGCGACGCCGGCATTGCAGCCGCCGGCGAAGCCGAGGTTGGCGCCCGGGCGGATGATCCGGAGCCGGTCATCGGACGGCAGGGCCGCCACCGCCGGCCGGGCGCCGTTGTCCACCAGGACGATCTCATCCTCGGCGCCGATCGTGCGGAGGACCGACTCGACGCAGGCGCCCAGGTAGGGCTCGGCGCCCCACGCCAGCACGATGACGCTGATCGCAGGGCCGGTGGTCTCGGCCGGCTCGGTGGTCTCGGCTGGCTCGGTGCTCGCGGCCGGCTCGGTGGTCACAGCGCCGCGCCGGCCGGCAGGCGGATCAACCGGACACCGCGCTGGTGGAATCGGAACCCGGCGCTGGCCAGGAAGCCGGCGAAGGTCACTGCGGCGCCGAGCAGCAGCGCCACGCTCACCCGCACCTCCAGACTGCCGGGCAGCACCAGGGCGAGCAGGAACACCGCGAACCCGCCGATCCAGCCCCATGCGACCTGGGCGGCGGATTCCAGCGCCAGCAGCGCCTGGCCGAGCCCGGCGGCCAGGATATAGAAGGTGCTCGCCACCGACAGGATCACCATCGGCAGCCGTGCCACCCGGAATTCCGAGCCGAACACCAGCGCGTCCAGCTCCGGGCCGGCGAGCAGCAGCACCAGGGTCGCGACCGCGCCGACCAGGCCGAGGATGGCCAGCAGCCGGCGCACCCCGGCGGCCGCGCCGACCACATCGCCATCGGTGATCCGGCGCGCCAGCAGCGGCAGCAGCGAGGCCTGCAGCGCCGCGAACAGGAACAGCGGCAATCTGGTGAGCACCACGGCGGTCAGGAAATGGCCGGCCACCGCGTCCCCGGGCTCGGCGAACGCCTTCACCACCACGGTGCCTCCGTTGGCCAGCGACTGGCTGGCCAGCGCGGCGACCAGCATCCAGCTCAGGCCGCTGGCGAGCCCGGCCCAGCGGGTCGCGTTCGCCGACCGCGGCGGGGACGAGACCGCGCGCCGGACCGCCCGGTGGGCGAGGGCCAGCGACAGGACGGTCGCGCTCAACTGCGACACGACCAGGACGGCCGCGTACGCGGTGACCGAGCCGACACCGGCCACCGCCAGCACCATCGCGCCGAGCAACCGGACCGTGCCGTCGAAGCCCAGCTGCACCCCGTACGCGCGGAACTGCCCCAGGCCGGCGAGCAGGCCACGGGACAGGTGGACCGGCGCGAGCGCGCAGTTGGTCAGCAACATCGCCCAGAACAGGGCGATGTCGGAGTCCAGCAGCCGCCGGCTGATGAACGGCGCCAGCGCCAGCGACAGGGCAGCCAGCACCGCCAGCAGGGCGCCGGCCAGCGCTGCCGCCCGGCGCAGCAACTGGCCGGGGGCCGCGCCGGCGGCCAGCCGCTGCGCCACCGCCTGCTCCAGCGGCAGGAACAGTCCGGGGCCGATGGTGAACAGCGCCGTCCACACCACGCTCAGCTGGGCGAACTGGCTGGCGTCCAGCCGCCGCGCCGCGACCACCAGGAAGCCGTAGGACGTCAGGCCGAGCACGAGAAGGCCCATTCCGACCGTGACCACCTGGGAAGACATGGTTCCGGCGAGCCCGCCACGGCCGGCCAGCTTGCCGACGGACCGGCGCACCGCAGCGAGTCCGGTCATCGGAGCGTTCTCTCTCTGGGCATCGCGGCTACCCTATTACCTGGAGAAGCCGGTCCGGCGGCCCTGCCTGGCGTCGCCAGGACAAGCATCCGGCCACCAGCCGGGTGCGAAGCCGCGCTGGCGCCGGCGTCCAGCATCGGGCGCCTGTCGTGCTCGATGACCCGCGAACGAGGGAATGGCGGCACGAACATCGATGACTGAGCCACCGCTGGCCAATGACGACGTGTGGGTGATCATCCGTTGTTTCAATGAGAGCCAGGTGGTCCGGGGCGTCATCGAGGAGTTGCGGCAGCACTTTCCCCATGTGGTGGGCGTGGACGACGGCAGCCGCGACACGTCCTCGGCCGAGATGGTGGCCGCCGGCGCCGTGGTGGTCAGGCACGCCATCAACCTGGGCGGCGGCGCCGCGCTGCAGACCGGCGTCGAGTTCGCGCTGCTGGACCCGCAGGCGAAGTACTTCGTGTGCTTCGACGCCGACGGGCAGCACCGCCCGGAGGACGCCCTCAGCATGGTGGAGCGGCTGCGCCGCGGCGAGGAGGACATCCTGATCGGCTCGCGCTTCCTCGGCAGCGCCGCCGGGATGCCGCGCAGCCGGCGGATCGTGCTCCGGATGGCGCGGATCTTCGAGCGGCTGACGACCGGGGTGTCGCTGACCGATGCGCACAACGGGCTGCGCGCCTTCACCCGCGCCTTCGCCGAACGCATCGACCTGCAGATGGCCGACATGGCCTACGCCAGCGAGCTGCTCGGCCTGATCAAGCAGAGCGGGATGAGGTACGCCGAGCACCCGGTGACCATCCAGTACACCGAGTACTCGATGGCCAAGGGGCAGCGCTCGATCAACTCGGTCAACATCGCCATGGATATCTGGCTCCATCAATTCCTGAAGGGACGCCGCCGATGATCGCGATCAAGATCGTCCTGATACTGGCGATCGCGGTGATGTTCTGGGCGTTTCGCAACCGGTCCCGGGTCGGGCTGCGTGCCGGCGCCAGGGTGGCCGTGATCCTGCTCGCGGTGATCGCGGCGGTGTCCATCATCCAGCCCAGCGTCGCCCAGGCCGCAGCCGACCAGCTGGGGGTGACCCGCGGCACCGACCTGCTGCTGTACCTGCTGGTGATGGTCTTCGCAGCCAGCAGCCTGGGGTTCTACTTCCGGTTCCGGGACCTCGAACGGCGGCTGGCGGACCTGACCCGAGCCCAGGCGATCCGGGAGGCGGTCTCGGTGCAGGGCCTGCCGCGCGGGATGGCGTCCCCGGCCCTGCCCGATCGCACGGCCGAACAGAGGGCGCGGTTGTCCTAGCGGGCCGCAGCCGGGCTCAGCGGTTGGCCGGACGCGCGGCGACCAGGCAGTACTCGTTGTAGGGGAAGACCCGGCCGGCCAGCTCCGGCAGCGGGAAGCTGTACTCGCGGGTCAGCACCAGGCCGAGCGACCTGGCCAGCGCGCGCAGCGCCGGCAGGTCGAAGAACTGGACATGGGTGGCGTCGGTGGCAAAGCCCCGTCGTTGCGGGCAGATCAGCATCACCCGGCCGCCCGGACGCAGGTACGGCAGGTAGGACCTGATCAGCTCGCGCGCCTCGTCCACCGTCATGTGCTCGACGACATGGGCGAGCAGCATCGAGTCGAAGGAGGCCGGCGCCGGTGGATCCGCGGTGAACTCCGAGACGGTGACGGCGCGGTAGCCGCGCTGCCGGGCCAGCTCCACCGATTGCTCGTTGTGGTCGACGCCGAGCGAATCGGCCGACAGCGCGGCGAGGTTGCGCCCGATGCCGCAGCCGACATCCAGCGTCCGGCCCAGTTGGTGTCGCCTGAGGTTCCAGCGGTACGGACGCTGGACGTCCAGCGCTCGCTTCCAGCCCTTGGTCTCCAGCCGGAGCAGCCGGTCGGCATAGTCCTCGCGGCTGGTGGCCGGAGGCTCGGATGTCACGGCAGCCAGAGTACAAGAGCGGGCCGGCGAACCCGTGTTTCTACCCGCCGGCTCACGCCCGCTGGTTCACGCCCGCTGGCTCGCACCCGCCGGTTCACGCCCACTGGCTCGCACCCACCGGTTCACGCCCGCCGGTAGCTGAGCAGCAGGTTGGCCCGGCGCGGGGGGATCCGCGCGACGCAGGTGTTCACCCAGCCGCCGAGAGCCTGGTCGATCAGCGCCTGCAGCTCGGCCCGGGGCATGAACCGCACATGCCGGTCCCCCGAGACGTAGCGATCCGCGACGAAGGCCAGCTTGCCCGACAACCCGGGCTGCTCCTCCCACTCCTTGATCACCAGGGCGCCGTCCGGGCCGCACAGGGCTGCCGCGTCCTGCAGCAGCTGCTGGCGTTCGGAGTCGGCGACGTGATGCAGCACGTCGATCAGCAGCACCAGGTCGAACGGCGGCCCGCCCCGGGCGATCAGCTCGGTGGTGGTCAGCCTCTCGAAGCTGACGCCTTCCCGGTCTCCTGCGAACAGGCCGCCGGGGTTGCCGACGCCCGGATCGATGCCGAGGAAGACGCCGTCGGACAGGTGACGGCGGGTTGCCTCGGCCATCGCGCCGTCGCCGCAGCCGATCTCCAGCACCCGCCGGCTGCCCGGGGCGATCGAGGCCACTGTCTCGGCGAGCGCGTCCAGGTCGATGAAGCGGTCGCGGTACAGGCGGATGGCGGCCGGTTCCAACGGCCCGAGCGCCTGCCGGACCGCGCTACCCAGTGTCATTCGCGCGATCCTGCCAGAAGTGGCCCTGAGAAGCGCTGTGAGCGGCAGACTCAGGCACCAGGTATCCCCCCTCGAGCGGCGCATTCCGGCGCGAACACTGTCAGGAGTTGGTTGACGTTTTCTGTCGGAGGCGTGTCTTACCATGTCGACATGGCCGCGTACTCCGCTTACGACGTCGCCACCGAGATCCGGACGCGCCTGCCGGGTGTGCCGGTGAAGAAGCTCCACAAGCTGCTGTACTACTGCCAAGCCCATCATGTGGCCACTTTCAACCATCCCCTGTTCGGCGAGACGATCTCGGCGTGGGACATGGGACCGGTTGTCGGCGAGTTATGGCGGCGCGAGAAGGAAGGCGACACGCAGGAGATGCCTCCCGTGCGGTGTCTCACCGAGGCTGAGTTGAACACGATCGGCTACGTCCTCAGCCGATACGGCAACCTGAGTGGAACCGATCTGGAACGGCTGACACACAGCGAAGCCCCCTGGATCGATGCCGATGCCGCGCGCCGCAGGCTCGGCCAGTCAAGTCACCGGATCACCTTGGACGCTCTGCGCGCATTCTTTTGCCTGGAAGCAGACCAATCGGAGCCGGGGATGTCTGACGAGTCATCCGGCCCGCCTATTGATCCCGCAGAACTCGAAATATGGTTCCAATCCGCAAGCGACGGGCCACCCGCAGCGGTGCCAGTAGCGGACTCCCCGGAAGCTCTCGCGGCTCGGATGGGATGACGCTCCCCCCATTCTGGCGCTTGGAAGACTTCGGAGTTCGCTTCGATACCTGGGCCAAGGAACAGGATCCAAGTGAGGCGTTACGCCGCATCGTGCTCGAGTGGACGTTCAGTCGCTACGACGATCCCTATGCCGGGTTCACTCGCAAGGTAGAAGTCGGACCGAACTTCTGGTGGGGGACTGTGCCAGGGACCATCCACAACAGGGCCGTTGTCGTGTGCGGGTACTGGATCTTCGAGGAAGAACGACGGGTGCGCTGCGACAATTTCGCGACCTTGGGCCTGCCTCTCTAACCACCACACCGATCCACTACCGCGAAGCAAGCCCCTGCGCCACCCGCACCACACCACCGGTCACCCGGTAGGAGCCCCAGCCCTCGATGTCGGTCTTGAGGAGCACCTTCCACTGCCCGGCGTCCAGCCGCGGCAGCGTCGCGGTCGCGACCAGCTCCTGCAGGGCGTGCCGTTCGACCTGGCAGTCGAGGTCGACCTGCTCGCGGGTGGCCGAATGCACCAGGCGGATCTTCAGCGCCGGTTCGGGCCCGACCGTGACCAGCGGCACGGTCACCCGGATCCGCGACCGGCGGAGCGTTCCGCGCTCGACCGTCACCCCGGCCAGCTGGGCGTCCAGCAGCTTGGCATTCCGGTCGCTCTTGGCCGTGGCCCGGACGTCCAGGCTCAGGTTGTCGTGGGGCGTCGTCCAGTACGGCGCCATCAGCTGTCCCGACACCGCCGCGGGCACCGTGCCGGCGGTGGCCGCTGCCGTCCGCTGCTTGCCCAGCCGCACCTCCTTGCCCCAGCCGGCCTCGTTGATGCGGACGTAGACGTCCCAGACCCCCGGGGTGAGGGGCCGCCCACCGCCCAGCGTGGCCGGATCGACCCGCGCCGTGACGCGGTAGCTCAGCCACTGCCCGCCCTGGTCGTCGACGTGCCGGTCGCTGACCACCTCCGCCGGAAGCGGCCATTCCTCGCTGTCCTCCCGCCGGCGGAACAGCACCTGCGCCGCGGCGGCCTGCAGCGCCGCGTCGCACAGCCTGACCTCGGCCGGCACCTGGCCGGCCAGCTCCTTCGGCAGGGGCAGCAGCAGCTGCTGATCCTGCTTGTCATAGACCACCGGTTGCCCGTCCGGGTCGACCAGGTTCGCGCTCACCTGCAGGACGAACGCGCCGTCGGACTCCCAGCCGGCGCCCTCCAGCGTGGCGCTGGCCTTGATGTCCAGGTCCCGCTCCACCACGGCCGTGAGCTCGCTCCTGCGGTCCTCGCGCAGCAGCAGCGCCTTCAGCCGCAGGGTCGGCGGCAGCCCGGCATCGACGCTCAGCGGCACGACGTCGAGGGCGAGCTGGCGGGCCTGCTCGAACACCAACTGCCGGTACTGCTCGTCCTGCTCCAGGAAGGACCGCCCGTCCAGGCGTCCGAGCATCTCCATCCGCAGCTGCCGCCGCAGGTACCGGTCACGGACCGGGCCCGGCTCGGTGTGGGCCAGGACGATGTCGGAGACCTCCCGGACGTAGCCGAAGTAGCTCACCGGGTCGATCGGCTGGTACGCGGCGTTGCCTGCGTCCTGACGGCTGACGTGGAAGTAGCAGTGGTAGTCCGACAGCACCGAGATCCGCTTGGCCAGGAAGTACGCCTTGGTCACGAACACGTGGTCCTCGAGCCGCCGCCGGCCCTCCGGGTAGCGCAGCCGGTGCTCGTTCAGGAACGCGGTACGGAACATCTTGTGCGGGGTCAGCGAGTCCATCAACGGCGCCTCGGCCAGCGTCGTAGCAGGCAGGGTCTCGGTGAACAGCACCTTGGCCACGCCCCGGTGGTGCCCGGCATAGCGGCCGATCACGATGTCGGAGGCGTTGTCCCGGGCGAAGTCGGTCATGCGCTGCAGCGCCTCGGCGCCGAGCCAGTCGTCGTGATCGACGAACAGGACGTACTCCCCGCGCGCCCGGTCGATCCCGACATTGCGCGGCCGGCCGGGCCATCCGCTGTTGGGCTCGTGCAGCACTGTCATGTTGGGGCGGTTGGCAGCGACCTGGTCCAGCCGCTCCGGGGTGTCGTCGGTGGACCCGTCGTCGACGAAGATCACCTCGAACTCGTCCCGGGGCAGGGTCTGAGCTGCCAGCGACGTGATCAGCTGCTCGATGTGCTCGCCGGGGTTGTAGACGGGCACGACCACGCTCACCCGCAGCGGCTGCGCTGCGGTCATGACGCCGGGCGGGTGGTCATCTGGCCTCCAGGGTGTCCCGAGCAGGGTAAGGCATCGCTACCCCCCGGCGCGCCGAGTCCGTCACGTCCCGCCCGGGCAGGCCATTCCCTGGTCGTTCACCTCATAGACGTTCACTCCGCCGTCGGAGTGCACCAGCTTGACCGTGGTGCTCCTGGCCAGCCGCGCCCGCTGGTAGTGCGGCCGCATTCCGGGCACCCGGACCTTGCCCGTCACGACGTACTGGATGCCGTACTTGCGCACCAGGCAACCCGACGGCGACGCGGAAGGGTTGTTCACCAGCCAGTCCCAGGCCTGGAAGCGTTGGGCGTAGTCGCGGATCTCGGCCTTCTGGGCCGGCAGCGGCGGGATGCCGAACAGCAGCGGCACCCCGTAGTCGGCGTAGCTCCAGGTCATGAACTCCAGGTGCCGGTCGTAGGCGACGACCTTGCCCTCGTCGATGTTGGCGGCGAGCCAGTCGAAGGTCCGGACGTAGCTCGGCCCGGCCGGCGTCCGGGCGGCCAGCGCCTTGCGCAGCGGCCGGCGGCTGGCCGGCGCCAGGGCAGCCGCCACCAGGACCACCACGAGCGCCAGCGCCGTCACCGCCGGCAGCCACGGCGCCCAGCTGACCCGGCCCGCCGACCGCCGCCGCAGCCAGGCGACCAGCACCGCGACGCCCAGGCCGATCGCGCAGGCGCCGGCCACCGTGACGATGCCGTACACCGGGAAGATCATCGCCCGCAGCCGGTCCCGGGTGCCGTACCAGAGGCCGCCGACGAACAGCGCCGCCTTCGAGTCCGAGTACGAGGTCCAGATGCCGATGGCCGTCCACATCACGAACATCACGATCCACGGACGGGCCCAGCGCAGCGGCTTGAAGAAGAAGCACAGCGGCGAGGCGATCAGGCAGGCCAGCGTCAGCCAGAGCGCCACCTCCACCGGGCGGACGTGCTGCTGGATGGTCGAGCCACCGGGGCCCGGGTAGCCGTAGAGGATGTAGCGGTTGAAGTCGGTGACCCAGAACTTGAAGGTGGCGGCCAGGTCGCCCTGGGTGGCTGACAGGCCCGTCGCGCGCTCGCCCTTGGCATGCAGGATCGGCCCCAGATAGGGCGCGATCGCCAGCACCGCGGTGATGCCGGTGGCAGCGGTGGCCTTGAGCACCGAACGCGCCCGCCAGCCACCTCCCAGGAACACGGCCAGGGCGATGGCCAGCGTGCCCGCGAACAGCACCTCGTAGGTGTGCGTGAGGAGCAAGCCGGCGGTGCTCAGACCGGCCAGGAACCCCAGCCGCAAGGGGTGTCCGCCGCGCGCTGCCAGGGCGAACAGCACCGCGGCCATCACCCCCAGCACCGGTCCGATCTCCTCGGTGACGCGGCCGGTCAGCATCGCCTCCCAGACCGGGCCGATCAGCGCCGATGCGACGGCGGCGCAGCCCGCGACGACAGCGGGGCCGCCGAGCGCCCGCACCGCGGCGTAGATCCCGAGCACCAGGGCCAGCGGGGTGATCAGCGCGGCCCAGGCATTCATGGCCGTGCTGATGTAGCCATCGGACAGCGTGGCCGCCTGGGCCCAGAGCACGTTGCCGGCCAGCGGGTAGAACTTGCAGGACGCCTGCGTCAGCGTCGAGCCGGTGGAGCAGACCGACGTCATGGTCCAGTCGCTGCTCACGCCGATGTTGCGGCTCAGCAGCGCGTGATTCATGCCGTCCCAGCCCGGCGGGAACCGGAACCTGCCCACCATGAGCTGCCCCACGGCGACGCAGACGGCCATCGCCCCGGTGACGCAGACGAGATCCAGCACCCAGCCGCCGATTCCCCACCGGGGCACTCGGAGCCAGGTCGACCTGCCGTGCCGCGCGGTCACCCGCTCGGGTTTGGCAGCCGGAACGTCGTCCGTCGGGTTGGCTGCCGAGCCGCTGGCTGCCGAGCCGCTGGCCGTGCGGGTTCGTCGGCGGAGCAGCAGCCGCGCCGCGACCACCGCAGCCCCGGCGAGCACCAACTCGGCGGCGAGGATCCATCCGACGCTGTTGGGCAGGCCGAACACCGGCAGCCACGCCATGGCCACCGAGGTCAACCCCAGGGTCAGGATGGGCGCCGCGGCCCAGGCCGCCCACCGGAACCGGCCGGGGGGCACCAGGAGGCCGAGAACGGCGCCGGGGAGGAACGCCAGGACGGTCGCCACGAGAGTGGTGAGCACGCACTTCCTTTCAGACCCGGAGGACGGCACTGTCGGCCCACGAGGCGAACCGCTCGCCGACCGCACCCTAACAAGGCTGCGGCGTGGGGAACCGCTACGGCCTGGGAACCGCCATGGCGTCGCGAGCCGCTGCGGCGCGGGGAACCGCTGCGGCGTAGAGAACTGCTACAGCGCCCCGAGCCGCGGCGTCACCGCGGCGACACCGTCTCGGGAGCCGACCTGTCCATGACCACCTCGCCCGGACCGTCAGCCGCATCGTCAGCCGGGGTTGCCTGCGCGGCGCGGATCCGCCGCACGCCCGACAGCGCCGCGGCGCCGGCCGAGCTGACATCGGCCAGGATGAACAGCGCGCGGGAGACCACGGCGATCCCCAGCGCCTGGCCGGTCGTCATGACCGGGGACAGCGCCGCCACGATGAGCGCTTCCCGCACCCCGGCGCCCGACGGCGCGAACACGAAGATGACACCGGCCGCCATCGCGAGGGCGAAGCCGCCGATGCAGCGGGTGACCCCGCTCAGCCCGGGCGCGCCCAGGGCGTTGGCCAGCAGCCACAGATGCACGCCGAACAGCACCCAAGTCGCCGACAGCCACGCGCAGGCGGTGAGCACCCCGCGCCAGCTCAGCGCCTTGGGCAGCGGGCCCTTGCGCATGATCCGCAGCACCAGGTTCACCAGCCGGGTCAGCACCGGCGGAGCGGAGGCGACCAGCGCGAACGGCAGCATCGCCACCAGCACCCACACCTGGCCCTGGTGCGCCGAGGCCAGCACCGGAAAACCGAGCACTCCCATGCACAGCGCGGTGGACAGCGACAGTCCCACCCAGGCGAGGGAGGTGGTGAACGCGCGGCCCCGTTGCACGCCGGCGGACTTGGCCAGCTCCATCTGCATCACGATGGACCACACGCTGCCGGGCAGGTACTTCCCGAGCTGGCCGACGAAGAAGATGCGCCCGGCCACCAGCACCGGCAACGGATGGCCCTCGTCGGCCAGCAATGCCCGCCAGGCCATCAGGCTGGTGACGGTGCCGGCGAACGCGGCGACGAAGGACAGCACGACGCTGGGCCAGTCCAGGGTCAACAGGGCCGAACGCACGCCCTGCCACTCGGTGGCGATGGCGTAGCCGATCGCGAGGAAGATGAGCACCGCGAACACCGGCCGGGCCACCGGCGCGAACCGCCCGAGCAGCGACCGGATACCGGCCGGCTGGGCTGCGCTTCGCGGGTTGCTCGGCGACACCTGTGCTCTCCCCCTGGTCTGATCAGGCTCTGGGTCTGCTCTGTCCAGAGGCGGTCACCCGGACGCACCCCGACACGTCAGGTTAACAGCCGGAAGGTGGCCGGCGGCTCATGACGATTCGGGCGCGGTCTCCGAGTCCCACCAGTTCCACGCCTGCGCGAGGACGGGGTCGGCGCCGATGTGAGGAGCGTCTCCTGCCGCATACGCCAGCTGGACGGCCGCGATCACGTCCGCCTGGACGCCGGCCCGCTGCATGCCGACCCGGTTGGCGCCGCGGACCCGGCACGGATTGCCGTGGGCCAGCGAGGCCGGCGGCACGTCCCGGGTGACCACGGCGCCCATGCCGACCATCGCCAGCGGGCCGATCACCCGTCGCTGGTGGACGATCGCCCCCATGCCCAGGTTCGCCCCGGCGCCCACGTGGACATGGCCGCCCAGGGTGGCGCTGGAGGCCATCGTCACGCCGTCGTGCAGCACGTTGTCGTGGGCGATGTAGCACTTGTTCATGAGGTAGCAGCCGTCGCCGATGACCGTGCGCGCGTAGTGCCCCTGGTGGACGGTGGTGTACTCCCGGATCACGTTGCCGTCGCCGATGTCGATCCCGGTCCCGAGCCCGCCCGCCGCCGCGCCGTGGTCGATGCCCCGGATCTCGGCCGGGGTTCCGATCACGACGTGCGGGCCGATCCAGTTGCGGTCCCCGATCCGGGCCGGGCCGAGGATCACCGCGAACGCGCCGATGACGTTGTCGCTGCCGATCACCACGTCATCGCCGAGCACGGCGGTGGGGTGCACGTGATTCATAGGGGTGTCTCCTGAGCCCGGCGGCCGGGGTGACCGGCGAGCGACGATAACATCGCCGGGTCCCTGTCAGCCGTTCCAGTCCCGCGGAGTCCGCCCGTGATCCCAGTTTCGACCGTCGACATCCCACCCGCCGCCGAGGAGCTCGTGCTGCAGGTGCTCAAGTCCGGCATGCTGGCGCAAGGACCGATGGTGGCCCGGTTCGAGCAGGATTTCGCCGCCCTCCTGGGCGTCCGGCACGCCGTCGCCGTCAACAACGGCACCACGGCGCTGGTGGCCGCCCTGCAGGTTCTCGACCTCGCCCCCGGCGACGAGGTGCTGACCAGCCCGTTCACCTTCGTGGCGACCCTGAACGCGATTCTCGAAGCCGGCGCCACCGCGGTCTTCGCCGACATCGGCGAGGAGGACTTCTGCCTCGATCCGGCAGCGGCAGCGGCCGCGGTCGGTCCCCGGACCAGGGTGCTGATGCCGGTGCACCTCTACGGCCAGTGCGCGGACATGGCGCAGCTCACCGCGCTCGCCGAGCAGCACCGGCTGCACCTGGTCGAGGACGCGGCGCAGGCGCACGCGGCGAAGTTCGGCGACCGGTTCGCCGGCTCCTTCGGGTTGGGGTGCTTCTCCTTCTATGGCACCAAGAACGTCACCACCGGCGAGGGCGGCATGATCACCACCGACGACGACGAGCTCGCCGATCGGCTGCGGGTGCTGCGCAATCAGGGCATGCGCGCCCGCTACGTCTACGAGATGGCCGGCCACAACTACCGGCTGACCGATCTGCAGGCCGCTCTGGCGATACCGCAGCTGGCGCGCCTGGACGAGACGACGGCGCGCCGGCAGCGCAACGCCGACCGGCTGCGGGACGGCCTCGCGGACGTGCCCGGGCTGCGGCTGCCCCGCCAGCTGGACGGCCGCCGGCACGTGTGGCACCAGTTCACCGTGCTGCTCACCGACCAGGCCCCGGTGGACCGGGAGGAGTTCGTCGCCAAGCTCGCCGAGCGCGGGGTGGGCTCGGGGATCTACTACCCGAAACTGGTCCACGACTACGACTGTTACCGCGGCAATCCGCAGGTGGTCCCCTCCGAGCTTCCGGTCGCGAAGTCGGTGGCCGAGCGGGTGGTGTCGCTGCCCGTGCACCCGAAGCTGACCGACGACGACCTCGACACGATCGTCGCCAGCGTGCGCGACGTGCTGAAGGTCTGACATGGCGCCCACCCGCATCGCTGTCGTCGGCACCGGGACGATGGGCGCGCTGCACGCGCGCGTGATCGCCCAGTCCGAACGGGCCGAACTGGCCTACGTGGTCGAGTCCCAGCGCGAGGTCGGCGAGCAGGTGGCCGAGCGGCACGGCGCGACCTGGCGCCCGGACCTGGACTCGGTCGACGACGTCGATGCCGTCGTCGTCGCGGCTCCCACCGAGGCTCACCACCTGCTCGGCCGGCAGGTCCTGGAACGTGGCCTGCCGCTGCTGATGGAGAAGCCGCTGACGCTGGGGCTGGCTGACGCCGAGGACCTGATCCAGCTGTCGGCCAAGGCAGAGGTGCCGCTGGTCTGTGGGCTGCTGGAGCGCTACAACCCCGCGGTGATGACCGCGATGCGGCTGGTCGAGCAGCCCCGGCACGTGATGACGGCCCGGCATTCGCCGTACGTGCCGCGCATCCGCAACGGCGTCTCCTCCGACCTGCTGATCCACGACGTCGACATCGCCGTACGGCTGGCCGGCGCCGAGCCGTCGCGGGTCCGGGGCTCGTTCGGGTACGTCCATCCTGACTCGCCGGAGGGCTCCGAGGACGTGGCGGAGGCGCTGTTGACCTTTCCGGACGGGATGATCGCCAACGTCTCGGCCAGCCGGGTCAGCCAACGCAAGGTCAGGCGGTTCGAGATCGCCGAGGAGAACCGGCTGGTCGAGGTCGACATGCTCCGCAACTCCGTCACGATCTATCACCACGTGCTCAACGAGGCCAGCCCGGACGGCTTGAGCTACCGGCAGCAGACGATCATCGAGATCCCCGCTCTGGTGTCCTCGCGCGAGCCGCTGGCGGCCCAGCTCGACCACTTCCTCGACCTCACGGCCGGGTTGGCCGACCCGGCGGCCGAACGCCAGGCGATCCTGCCCGCGCACCGGGTGATCGAGCAGCTGCGGGCAGAGGCCACCGGCGGCTCCTGACCCCTCAGCCTCGGCTGGCGCCGATCAGGGAGTGAAGCACGGCCAGGTGCTGATCGAGAACCACGTCCATGGCGAAATGCCGTTGCACCAGCGACCGGCCCGACTCGCCGATCCGCGCCCGGTCCGCCGGGTTGCGCAGCAGCTTGGTGATCGCGCCCGCGATCGCGTCGATGTCGCCCAGCGGGACCAGCACGCAGTGCTCGCCGGAGATCAGGTCGATGCCGGGGAAGTTGTCCGGACGCACCGCGACCACCACCGGAACCCCAGCGGCCATGCTCTCCAACGTCGCCGTCCCCATGCCGTAGCCCTGCAGGTCGTGGCACTCGACGTCGGCCGCGGCGAGGTAGTCCGGCACGTCGGACTTGGCGACCGCGCCGATGGCCAGCACGGCGTGCTCGACGCCCAGCTCCCGGGCGCGCTGCAGGAACAGGTCGTAGTACACGTGGCCCACCACCACCAGCCGCGTGTCGGGCAGCTCCTCCAGCACCGCCGGCAGCGCCTCGACGAGCCAGACCCGGTCCCGCAACGGGATCACGTGCCCCAGCGTGACGATCAGCGGGACATCGCCGAGGCCGTGCCGCGCGCGGACGACCTCGCCGTCCCCGCCGGCCATCCGGTTCGGGTCCACCCCCACCGGGATGTAGTCCAGGCCGGCGTAGCCACGGCGGTAACGACGCTTGATGTACTCGTCCATCTGGACGTCCATCACGACGATGCGCGGCTTGTACCGGCGCAGGATCGGCGCGACGACGAAGGCGTCCAGCCAGCGGAAGATGCCGTGGTAGTGGGCCTTCGGGTTCTCCAGCCGGGTATGCACCGACAGCAGCGCCGGAATCCCCCGCCGCCGCGCGTACATCGCGGTGGCCCAGGTCAGGTCGAAGAACTGCCCGTGCTGATGGATCACGTCCGGGGCGAACGCATCGAGCAGCTCGCGCAACCGCCGGCGCAGCGAGGGACGCAGCGTGAACGCCAGGTCGAAACTCACCGACAGCCTGGTCTCCGGAATCGACGCCGAGGGCAGCCGCACCACCCGCAACCGGGGCTCCAGCTCCTCCTCGGCAGGCGCGCCCTGGTATGCCGCCGTGACCACCAGGACGTCATGCCCCGCGCGGGCGTACCCGCGAGCCAGCGCATCGGCCAGATGCGCGCTGCCGCCGACCCGTGGCGGGTAGAAGTTGTTGACGACGAGGATGCGCATCAGGCCTGGCGCTCGGTCAGCGGAACGAACCGCACCTCGGCGCCGGCCGGCTCAGCGCCGTCGATCGCCACGTCCGCGACCGGTCGGGCAGGCACCCCGGCCACCACCGTACGTGCGGCGACATCGCGGGTGACCACCGCGCCGGCGGCCACCACGGCCTCGTCCCCGATCGTCACACCCATGTTGACCACGGCATTCGCGCCGATGAACACCCGATCGCCGATCCGGGTGGGCTGCCGCTCGACCTGCTCGTACCGGCGTCCGGACACGCAGCGCCGGACCGAGGAGTGGGTGTAGATGTGCACGCCGCTGGAGATGTCGCAGCCGGCGCCGATGACCAGGCCGCCGGAGCCGTCGATGACGGTGAACGCGCCGATCCAGGTGCCCGGGCCGATCTCGGGATCGCCGAGGAGCCACGCGTGCGGGTTGTAGGGGTTCGCGGGCAGGCTCGTCTGCTGGGCGCCTCCCGACGGCCGGCTCACTGCATCGACCGCTTCACCAGGTTGGTCATGCCCTCCTCGACCGTGATGGTCGGTTCGAAGCCGAGCACCTCACGCGCGCGGGTGGTGTCGGCGGCCCGGCGGGCGACCAGCACGTCGCGCGGGTTGAACTGCGGTTCGACGTCGGCGCCGACCGCATCGATCAGGATGCGGGCCAGGGTCGCGATGGAGGTGTCGATGCCGGTGCCGACATTGACCGGCAGGTTGTCCCGCTCGGACTCCAGCGCCAGCACGGTCGCCCGGGCGATGTCGTGGACGTGGATGAAGTCCATCGACTGCTCGCCCTTGCCGTCGATCACCGGTGGCTGGCCGTTCTTCAGGCGTGCGACGAAGTGGTTGATCACCGAGGTGTAGTACGCGGTGGTCTTCTGGCCCTCGCCGTAGACGTTGAAGAAGCGCAGCGCGATCCAGGACAGGCCGCTGCGCCGCTGGTAGAAGTCGAGCAGGTCCTCGCCGGCGCGCTTGCTGATGCAGTACGGCGTCAGCGGGTGCAGCGGGTCGTCCTCGTGCATGGGGATCTTGCGCGGGTCGCCGTAGACCGAGGCGCTGGAGGCGAACACCAGCCGGCGCACCCCGTGGTCGGCTGCGGCGGCGAACACGTTGTGATTGCCGACCATGTTGATGTCGATGCTCTCGTACGGATCGGCCTGGCTCTTGTTGATGCTCACCGCGGCGAAGTGGATGACCGACTCGCAGCCCTTCATCGCCTGGTGCACCGCGGCGCCGTAGCGGACGTCCTGATCGATGAGCTCGACCCGTCCGGTGCTGGCCAACTCCGCGACCTTGTCCCGGTCGCCGCGGAACATGTTGTCGAACAGCCGCACGTTGTAGCCGCGGTCCAGCAGCATCGGAATCACGTGCATCCCGATGAAGCCGGCGCCACCGGTGAAGAAGACGGTCTTGGCTTCGGTCATGCGTTCAGGCTCCTTGTTCTGGACATGTTCTCAACTACCTCTGGGCCGGCGGGCGCAGCGGCTAGGTCGCGATCGGGCGGGCCGACCGCTGGTCATCGGGCCGCGGCGGTCGCTTCGCGCACTGCCTTGGCGACAATCTCGACCTGGGCGTCGGTGAGGTTGGCGTGCATCGGGATCGCCAGGTGCCGGACGAAGATGTCCGCCGACACGGGGCATTCCTGCCGCAGGCCGTAGACCGGCTGCAGGTGCGAGGCGTAGGTCCCGATGTTGCACTGGATGCCCCGGCCGCGCAGGTCCGCCGCGGTGCGGCCGCGGTCGACGTCCGGGCCCAGCGTGAGCACGTAGGACTGCCACACCGTCTCGCGATCGCTCAGCTCGACCGGCAACGTCACCTCCTCGACGTCACCGAGCAGCTCCCGGTATCCCGCGGCGACCCGGCGCCGGGCGGCCAGCAGGTCCGGCAGCCTGCGCAGCTGGGCCGACACCACGGCGGCGGCGATCTCGGAGAGCTTGTAGTTCCAGCCGATCTCGTCGAACACCGGAACCGGCAGGTCCGTGGAGCCGGCGCGGGCGAAGGCGCTCTCGATCCCGAAGAAGTGCAGCTTGCGGGCGTGCGCGATCAGCTCGGCGTTGTCGGTGGTGATGGCGCCGCCCTCACCGGAGGTGATGCCCTAGCGGCCGTGGAAGGAGAAGCAGGCGGCGTCGGCCAGGCTGCCGGCCGGGCGGCCCTTGTAGGTGGCTCCGGCCGAGCACGCGGCATCCTCGAGCAGCCACAGCGAGTGCTGGTCGGTGATGGCCCGCAGCTCGTCGTAGTCGGCCGGCATGCCGAAGGCGTCGACGGCGATGACGCCGACCGTCCGCGGGGTGATCGCGGCGCGGACCGCCTCCGGGTCGACGGTCCAGATATCGGGACGGACGTCGGCGAAGACCGGCTCGGCTCCGGTGTAGCGGACGGCGTGGGCGGTCGCCGGGAAGGTGTAGTCGGCGACCACCACCTCATCGCCCGGGCCGGCGCCGAGGGCCTGGATCGCCAGGTGCAGCGCCGCGGTGCAGTTGTTGAGGGTCAACGCGGAGCTCGTGCCGCACAGAGCCGCGAAACGCTGCTCGAAGTCCTTTGCGACCGGGCCCTGGCCGGCGACCCAACCGGACTGCAACACCTCGGCCACCGCTGCCAGCTCTTCGTCTCCGAAGGTGGGCTGCCCCAGCGCAATCGTCTCGTGCATTCATCTCCCTCTACGACAGGCGTGCTCTACGACAGGCATGGCCGATACGGCTGCTTCCGCCACGTCTAGTCTAAAGCCTGCCGGCCCTCGCACCGGCCAGGCGCAGGCGTGGCCGCGATCTGCGCGCGCTGGTGGACAAGCTTGGGGTTCCGCCCGTTCCCGGGCGTGGAGGAGATCGGACATGGCAGGACCGCAGCGGGTCGTCGTCATCGGCGGCGGCATCCTGGGGTTGGCGGTGGCCGACCGGATCTCGGCCCACCGTCCCGGCTGCCAGGTGACGGTCGTGGAGAAGGAGAACCGCTGGGCGGCCCACCAGACCGGCCGCAACAGCGGAGTGGTGCACTCCGGGCTGTACTACCGGCCCGGCAGCTACAAGGCCACCATGTGCCGCCGGGGCGCGGAGTCGATGGTCCGGTTCGCCCAGGAGCAGGGCGTCGCCGTCGAGCGGTGCGGAAAGCTGGTGGTCGCCACCTCGGCTGCCGAGCTGCCCGGGCTGCGCGCGCTGGCCGAGCGCGGCCGGCAGAACGGGCTGCAGGTGCGCGAGCTCGATCCTGCGGCGGCGCGCGAGGTCGAGCCGCACGTCGCCTGCGTGGCCGCCCTGCATGTCCAGGAGACCGCGATCATCGACTACCGGGGGGTGTGCGAGGCGCTGGTACGCCGCCTCGAGGCCGCCGGAGCGGATCTGCGGCTGTCCACCCGGGTGGTGGGGCTGCAGGAGAACGCGCGGACCACGACGGTGGAGACCGACGGCGGGACCGTCGAGGCGGACGCGGTGGTGAACTGCGCCGGACTGCAGAGCGACCTGATCGCGGCCTTCGGCGGGCGACGGCTGCCGGCCCGGATCATCCCGTTCCGCGGCGAGTACTTCGAGCTGCGGCCGCAGAGCCACCACCTGGTGCGCGGGCTGATCTATCCGGTGCCCGACCCGCGGTTTCCGTTCCTGGGGGTGCACCTCACCCGGATGATCGGCGGCGGCGTGCATGCCGGGCCGAACGCCGTCCTCGCCCTGGCCCGGGAGGGCTACACCTGGCGGACGGTCAACGGCCGGCAGCTGGCCTCGACCGTGGCCTATCCGGGGTTCTGGCGGCTGGCTACTCGGCATGCCCGGACCGGGCTGGCCGAGGTCGCCCGGTCGCTGTCGCGGCGGCGGTTCGCCGAGAGTTTGCAGAGGCTGGTGCCCGAGATCGTGGTGGACGACCTGGTACCGGCTCCGGCCGGCGTGCGCGCCCAGGCGGTGCTGCGCAACGGCGACCTCGCCGACGACTTCCTGGTGGAGCGGCAGGGGCGCACGGTGCACGTGCTCAACGCTCCGTCCCCTGCGGCGACCAGCGCCCTGGAGATCGCGGCGCACGTGGAGACGCTGCTGCCGGACTGACCTAGCCGAGGTCGAACGGTGTGAGCCGGCTCCGGGTTGCCGTGTAGATGAACGGCCCCGGAGTGCCGAGCAGGGCTTGGATCGCCCGCCACTGACTCATGAGGACCTCCAGCTGGTCCCAGGTTCCGATCGCTTCCTTGCCAGCAAGAGCGACCATCCGAGCGCGGCTGTCACGCACGGCCTGGATCTCTGCACGGTTGACGGCGATGTTGCTGTCTCGAGTGATGATCAGCCAGTCATGGCGTGTCACTTCAGGGATCCACACCCTGTCGAGGACATCAGTCGTTTCGACCGGGCACGCCGACCGTCGCCGCTTGCGCACGACGCCACCGGGATCGCCCGGATAGGTCACGTCATTGCAGAGCTGGACCACGATCTTGGCCAAGCCGAGCACATCTGCGTCAAGGTAGTAGCGGACCGTCGCCGCCGGGTAGGTCCGCTGTCGGCTCGGCGGGGCCGGATGGCTCACGCCGGCTTAGCTCGTGCCGAGATCTCGTAAGCAAGCGCCCAGTGGACATCGTCGATGGTCAGTCCGAAGGCCGCCGCTATCTCGCTGGCTTCCTCGCCTGCTTGTTCGTGCTCCCAGATGACATCGGTGCTGATGCCCTTCACAGCAGGCCGGCCGAAGCGCACTTCGGGAGCCATCACGACCGGAGAGTTCGGGTCTTCATGGGGGCGCCAACCGACCGCGATGTCGTCCTCCCAGCGGACCCGCTCGACGAACTCTTGCGATGGGGTCGTCAAGATGAGCTGGTCGTTTGCGAAGGCGACGAGGCAGAAGTCGGCACCCAGCCGGGTAGCGACTTGGGCCTCCAGCACCAGTTGGCGGCCGCTCACGAACGGTTGTTGGTGCGCCAGCGGATATGGCACCCCGTAGGTAGTGCGCAGCAGGTCGATGAACGCCCGCAGCTCAGCCATCGGCACCCGATGGTTGCGGTAGCTGCGCAGCAGGCCTGCCTCCACGAACTCGGCCCACGTGACTGTGCGACTGCCGGTCGCTTCTACCCGGATGACCGGCTTGTAGGTCTTACCGCCCTGGGTGCCGCCTTCAAGCCAGTAGTGCAACGTGCCCTGAGGTAGGCGAAGCAGCCGGGCGGCTTCGGCCTCGGCGAACATCTCCTGGTCAAGCACGCTCACAGTGGTCATCGCCGCAAGTGTGGCACGTGTCGCGAGGGGTTGGTGGGAGCTGTGGACGACCTTCCTCGGCACCTTCAAGCGATCCGGTACCCCCGGTCGGACTCGAACCGACACTGGGCGGATTTTAAGTCCGCTGCCTCTGCCATTGGGCTACGGGGGCCGCGCACAGCAGGGTATCTCCCCCGGCGCCGGCCTCGGGTCGAACGCGGATCAGTGGCTGGTGACCCCGCGCCGGGACTCCAGCCGCGGCCGGATCAGCCGGTCGGCGATCAGCCCCGTCGCCAGCGAGTACACCGCCTTGTGCCCGGTGTCGACGACCTGCTCCCGCAGCGGCCAGGAATGCGGCGGGGCGCCGACCCCGGTGCTGTTCTCCAGCGTCTGGTCGAACGACAGCCGCACCATGGTGTGCGCCAGATCCGCCCGGATCCCCCGCATCCCGGTCGCCGCCCACAGCCCGCGCAGCGCGCCGAGCGTCGCGCCGGTGGCGTAGTGCATGGCGTGGTTCCACCAGAACGGCCGCGCCTGGTCACCGGGATGAGCCCCGAGCAGCGTCAGCAGGGTCCGGCCGGGGATGTAGGAATCCGGCCGGTGGGTAAGGGCCTGCTCCGCCTTCTCCCCGGCCGTCATGACCCCGGCGCCGAGCACCCCGGCGAGCGCTCCGAGGGCCGCCGCACGACCGAGCGAGGCAGGACGTCCGGACGCGGCAGTCATGTTCTCCACCATAGCCATCCGCTGGAGGCCGGTGGGTTGACGCTACTTGCGGCACTCACTCCGTCGCGGGCACCCCTGATCGTTGGCCGCTGAGCAGGCCGACCCGCCGAGTACACCCCTGCCACGCGGCCAATGATCCGGCAGCTACCAAGGGTTTGACCGCCAGGCGACCCGCGGACTCAGGACGCGCTGGCCCGCTCGAAGTCGTAGCGCGGGCTCTGCAGCTGCCCCAGCGACACCACCTCGCGCCGGAAGAACAGCGCCGCGGTCCAGTCGGCGAGCACCCGCACCTTGCGGTTGAAGGTAGGCACCCGCGACAGGTGATAGGTGCGGTGTATGAACCAGGCCAGCGGGCCGCGCACCTTGACGCCGTACAGCTCCGCCACCCCGCGATACAGCCCCAGCGAGGCCACCGAACCGGCGTAGCCGTGCTTGTAGTCCTCCAGCGCCTGGCCGTTGATGGTCCGCGCCAGGTTGTCGGCGAGCACCTTGGCCTGCCGGACGGCATGTTGGGCCGACGGGCCGCACAGCGCGTTCGGGTCGTCCTTCGACAGGTCAGGGACGGCCGCGGTGTCGCCGGCGGAGAACACCCCCTCGACCCCCTTGACCGTCAGGTTGGCCCGGCAGGTCAGCCGGCCCTTGTCATCGACCGGCAGGCCGGACTTCGCGGCCAGCGGGTGCGCCTTCACCCCGGCCGTCCACACCAGCGTGTCGGCCTCGAAGGCCTCGCCGTCGGACAGCTCGATCCGGCCGTCCACGGCCGAGTTCAGCCGGGTGTCGAGCCGGACGTCGATGTCACGCTCCCGCAGCCGCTTGGCGGTGTAGGCCGACAGCCCCACCGACACCTCGGGCATGATCCGGTTCGACGCCTCCACCAGCACCCAGCGCAGGTCCGCCGGGCTGAGGTTGGGGTAGTACCGGCAGGCGTAGCGGGCCATGTCCTCGAGCTCGGCCAGCGCCTCGACCCCGGCGTAACCGCCGCCGACGAAGACGAAGTTGAGCGCCCGGCGCTTGAGCGCCGGGTCCTCGGTGGAGGAGGCGAAGTCCAGCCGGGACAGCACGTGGTTGCGGATGTAGATCGCCTCGCCGATGGTCTTGAACCCGATGCCCTGCTCGGCCAGGCCCGGGATCGGCAGCGTCCGGGCGATGGAGCCCGGCGCCACCACCAGCAGGTCGTAGCTCAGCTGGTAGACGCCCCCGGTCTCCGGCTCCACCGTGACCGAGCGCTGGTCGTGATGGATGGCGCTGACCCGTCCGGTGATCACCCGGCACTTCTTCAGCACCCGCCGCAACGGCACCACCACATGCCGGGGCTCGACGCTGCCGGCCGCAGCCTCGGGCAGGAACGGCTGGTAGGTCATGTTGGGCTGCGGGTCGATCACCACGATCTCGGCGCGGCCGCGCGACAGCTTCTTCTGCGCCCGCAGCGCGGTGTACATGCCGACGTACCCGCCGCCGACGATCAGGATTCGCTTCGGTCCGCCAGTCGTCATCAGATTCAGTCCCCTCGAAGGCGCTTTCCAGGCTACCGACGCCGCGACCACCGGCTGACCACGGCCGGACGCCTGCCCGGTGGCTCCTCGACCTAGACTGGGAACCGATGCCGGGCGGGCACGGGGCTCACGACGATGGGGTGGCACATGGCTGGCGCAGCGAGCAGGTTCGCGTTCAAGTTGGTGGCGGTCGCGGTGGCGGTGCCGGTCGGCAAGGTGGTCAGCTCGGCCTCCTCGAAGGCCTGGACGGCGGCCCGGCCGGGACGCGCGCCGGTGAATCCGCGCGATGCCGACACCAACTGGAAGGACGCCCTGCTCTGGGCGTCCTTGACCGGCGTGGGGGCGGCAGTGGCCCAGCTGGCGACGACCAAGGGCGCCGACACCATCTGGCGGGCGATGACCGGGCATCCGTCGCCGCGGCCGAAGCAGGTCAGCGACGAGAAGGGCCCCAAGGCGCCGAGCGCCCTGACCGCCATCAACGCCTGATCGGCTCGGGCGGGTCAGGCACGACGCTCGGCTGGTCAGCGCCGGGCAGCTCGGCCGTCTGGCACGGTCAGCGGATCAAGCAGGCTCAGCGGATCAAGCAGGCTCAGCGGGTCAGCAGCGCTCAGCGGGTCAGCAGGCTCAGCGCGATGCCGTCGAGGATGTCGTGCTCGCTGGCGACCACCTCGCGCGCCCCGACGAACTCCATCACGGCGCGCAGCACCAGCGCGCCGCCGCCGATCACATCCACCCGGCCGGGGTGCATGACCGGCAGGGCCGCCCGCTCGGTTCGCCGCATCCCCAGCAGCCGGTCGGTGACCTCGGCGACCTGCTGGTAGTCGATCACCGAGCCGTGGATCGCGTCCGAGTCATAGGCCGGCAGGTCCAGCGCCAGGGCGGCGATGGTGGTCACCGTGCCCGCGACTCCGACGAAGGCTGCCGCCTGGCGCACCGGGACGTCCGCCGCGGCGGCCTGCAGGGCTGCCTGCAGGTCGGCCAGCGCCGCCTGGACCTGTGCCTCGGTCGGCGGGTCGTCGCGCAGGCGCCGTTCGGTCAACCGGACGCAGCCGACGTCCATGCTGTGCGCGGCGGTCACCTTCGCCGCCACGGGCTGAGTGAGCATCGAGTGAGGAACGATCGAGGAGCGGAGTGAAGTGGCACGCACCGAGCCCAGCACCAGCTCGGTGGAGCCGCCGCCGATGTCTGCCACCAGCAGCGGGTCGGCCGCCCCGGGCAGGCTGGCCACCGCGCCCAGAAAGGACAGCTCCGCCTCGGCGAGGCCGGTGATCACCTCGGGCTCGACCCCCAGAACGCGCTGCACCACCGCCCGGAACTCGTCGGCGTTGGCGGCATCGCGCGATGCCGAGGTGGCGACCATCCGCACCTCGGCAGCGCCCAGCGACCGGATGCACTCGGCATAGTCCACCAGCGCCAGCCGGGTGCGCTCGATCGCCGCCGGGGACAGCCGGCCGGTCTCGTCCACGCCCTCGCCCAGCCGGACGATCCGCATCTCGCGGTGCACGTCGCTGAGCCCGACCGGGCTGCCGTCGGCGACCAGCAGCCGGATCGAGTTGGTGCCACAGTCGATCGCGGCGACCCGCTTCACGAGGGCTGCCCCGGCTCGTCGACCACACAGGGCCCCTGCTGCCACCAGTCCGGCAGCGCCGCCAGCGCCTCGTCGCCGAGCGGGTTCACCCCGGGCCCGGCAGCCAGCGAATGGGCGACCAGCACGTGCAGGCACTTCACCCGGGTCGGCATCCCGCCGGCCGAGATGCCGCTGATCTCCGGCGCCGGCCCGTGCCGCTCCCGCTGGGCCAGATAGGCCTGGTGCGCGGCCTGGTAGCCGGCCGCGAGCCGGTCGTCGGCGCGAAGCCGGTCGGTCATCTCGCGCATCAGCCCGGACGCCTCCAGCGTCGACACCAGCGAGGCGGCCCTGGGACAGGTCAGGTAGTACAGCGTCGGGAACGGGGTGCCGTCGGGCAGCCGGGACGCGGTCTCGACCACGTCCGGGTTGCCGCACGGGCACCGGTGCGCGACCGCGCGGATCGCGCGCGGCGGCCGTCCCAGCTGCCTGCCGACGATCGCGGCGTCGGTGTCGCTCACCACGCTGGCGTTCCCGGCAGCGGTCACTTCGCGGTGTCGGTGTCGTGCACGCTGGCCCACAGCACCGCGTCCCAGCTGGGCCGGTGATCGGCCCGGGCCACCTTCTCGGCGGGGGCCTGGGCCGGCGGCTCGAGCGGGTTCCCCTGCGCGTCCAGCACGGTGTAGAGGGTGTCGCCAGGACGGATGTACTGCAGCCGGATCCGGGCCTGCCGGGCCACGAACGCGGGGTCCTGCCACTGCGCGCTCTGGCGCTGGAGCTCGGCCAGCTGGGCGTTGAGCTGCTGCTGCTGGCGCTCGGAGGCCGCCACCGAGGCCCGCCGGCTCAGGTAGGTCTGGAACGGCGAGGCCAGCACGACCACCAGGAACAGCGCCATCGCCGCCACCATCATCCGGCGGCCGGTCAACTTCGGCGGGTTCGCCCAGCCCGGACGGAACCGCACGGCGCGGCCGGCTGCCCGGCTGGCTGAGCCGTCGCCGGCCACGGGAGTGCGAGGCGCCATCGGCTAGCTGCCAGCCCGGCGGTACCGCGGGAACGCCGACGCCCCGGCATAGCGCGCGGCGTCGTCGAGCTCCTCCTCGATCCGCAGCAGCTGGTTGTACTTGGCGACCCGCTCCGACCGGGCCGGCGCGCCGGTCTTGATCTGGCCGCAGTTGGTGGCCACCGCCAGGTCCGCGATCGTGGTGTCCTCGGTCTCGCCGGAGCGGTGGCTCATCATGCAGCGGTAGCCGGACCGGTGCGCGAGGTCCACCGCGTCCAAGGTCTCGGTGAGCGAGCCGATCTGGTTCACCTTGACCAGCAGGGCGTTGGCCGCGCCGGTGGCGATGCCTCGGGCCAGCCGCTCGGGGTTGGTGACGAACAGGTCGTCGCCGACGATCTGGATGGTCTCGTCCAGCTGGGTGGTCAGCGCGATCCAGCCGTCCCAGTCCTCCTCCGACATCGGGTCCTCGATCGAGACGATCGGGTAGTTGGCGATCAGGTCGGTGTAGTAGGCGACCATCTCGTCCGAGCTCTTGGAAGCGCCCTCGAACTGGTAGGAGCCGTCGGAGTAGAACTCGGTCGCGGCGACGTCCATCGCGAAGACGATGTCGGTGCCCAGCGTCAGGCCCGCCTTCTGGACCGCCTCGCTGATGACGTCCAGCGCGGTCCGGTTGGACTCCAGGCTGGGCGCGAAACCGCCCTCGTCGCCGAGGCCGGTCGACAGGCCCTTCGATTTGAGAACAGCCTTCAGCGCGTGATAAACCTCCGCACCTTGACGCAGCGCCTCGCTGAAGGTCGGCGCCCCGATCGGGGCGATCATGAACTCCTGGACGTCGACGTTGGAGTCGGCATGCGCGCCACCGTTGAGGATGTTGAGCATCGGCACCGGAAGCAGGTACGCGTTCGGGCCGCCGAGGTAGCGGAACAGCGGCAGGCCGGCCGACACGGCAGCGGCCTTGGCGACCGCCAGCGAGACACCGAGCACCGCGTTGGCGCCGAACTTGGACTTGTCCGGGGTGCCGTCCAGGTCGATCAGCGCCGCGTCCACCAGCCGCTGCTCGCTGGCCTCGAAGCCGAGCAGCTCGGGGCCGATGTCGTCCAGCACCGCCGCGACCGCCTTGCGCACGCCCTTGCCGCCGTAGCGGGCGTCCCCGTCGCGCAGCTCCACGGCCTCGAAGGCGCCGGTGGACGCCCCGGAGGGCACCGCCGCGCGGGCGAAGGTGCCGTCGTCGAGGGCCACTTCCACCTCGACGGTGGGGTTGCCACGCGAATCCAGGATCTCGCGGGCGCCTACGGCCTCGATGCTGGCCACAACTTCGGTCCTCTCGACGTGCTTCGGGTGCGACCGGCCGGTGCGGTCGGCCGGTGCTATAACCGGCCTGCCGATCCGAGCCGTGCGGGTCCTCCCGCGCAACGCTGCGCCGGCGGACTCCTGCAGCCAGCCTATCGGGCGGCCCCGGCGATCCGGCGCAGCTACTCGCCCGTTGCGCCGTCGATGGCCTCGCGCAGCAGGTCGGCGTGGCCGTTGTGCCTGGCGTACTCCTCGATGAGGTGCACCAGGATCCAGCGCAGCGAGAAGTGCTCACCCGAATCCGGATGGGCGGCTGCGGTCATCGCGTCCAGCGCGGCGCCGGCCACCAGCTGCCGCGATTGCGCGACCTGCTGGGCATAGAGGGCGAAGGCGGCGGCCACGGCCTGCTCGTCGACCTCGACGACATCGAAGTCGGCGTCGCCCGGGCCGTAGAGGTCCTTGACCTCGCCGCCGGCGAACCGTTCGACCAGCCAGCCGTACTCGACCTCGGTCAGGTGCCGGACCAGGCCGAGCAGGCACAGCGAGGACGGCGGGGTGGCACGCCGGAGCAGTTGCTCCGGGGTCAGGCCGGCGCACTTGAGCAACAGGGTCTGCCGCTGGTAGTCCAGGAAGCCGGTCAGGGTGGCGCGCTCGTCGCCGGCCGTCGGCGGCTCGATCCGCTTCTCGGCCAGGTGATCGTCAGCCTGCGGCCGGCTCGTCATCGCTGCCCTTCCAGACGGGTGGTCGCCGGATCGTTGCCTTCCCGATCGCTGCCTTCCAGCGTGCGGATCCCGTCCCGGTACGCCCGGGCGGTGGCCCGCAACGCCTGTTCGGGGTCGACGCCGGCCTGCACCGCGTCGGCGACGACGGCCAGCAGCCGCTCGCCGATCCCGTCGCCGGCCGGCAGCGGCGCGGTGAACCCGGCACGGGAGGACCGGCTGACCAGCTTGGCGGCCAGCGCCAGCGCGGGCTGCTGCATCGCGATCCCGTCGGTCACCGAGTTCCGCTGCTTCTCGACCTGCTTGATCGCCTCCCAGTTGGTGGCGACGGCGGCGGCCGAGTCGGCCACCGTGTCTGCGAAGACGTGCGGATGCCGGCGGACCAGCTTGGCCACCAGGTCGCCGGCCACATCGTCGATGGTGAACCGCTCACTGGGGGCGGCCTCCTCGGCTAGCCGGGCATGGAAGAGCACCTGCAGCAGCAGGTCGCCGAGCTCCTCGCGCAGCGCTGCCAGGTCGGCCGTCTCGATCGCCTCGAGGGTCTCGTAGGCCTCCTCGATCAGGTACGGGGCCAGCGAGGAGTGGGTTTGCTGGGCGTCCCAGGGGCAGCCGCCGGGCGAGCGCAGCCGGTCCATGATCTGGACGGCCCGGACCAGCTGCGCGCCCAGCTCGGCTGGCTCGGTGCGGTCGGCGGGCTCGGTGCGGTCGGCGGGCTCAGCCGGCTCGCCAGCAGGAACCGGGGCCGTCACTGCTGGGTCGGCAGCTTCACGTCGCCCGGCAGCGTCTGGTCGAAGGACAACACGGAGGGCAGCTGCTTCTTGCCCAGGCCCAGCACCGACAGGCTGTTGAGGTCCCAGCTGCCGTACCGGGGATTGATCGAGACCTTGTCCTTGATCTTGACGAGGGCGTCGGCGACCTGCTTGTCGGTGGACAGCTTGGCGCGCACCACGTTGAGCAACTGGCGGTTGCGCAGCAGCACCGGCTCGAACCGCTCGCTCAGCCCCGCCTGGGTGATCTGCCGGGTCAGCTCGGCCTCGGTGCTTCCGCCCAGCGCTTCGGCCTTGCCCGCCTGCAGCTGCGCCTCGGTCACCGAGCCGCCGGCCGCGGCCAGCAGCAGCGGGAAGACCTCGTTGCGCACCAGGTACTGCAGCACGAAGGTCTTGGCCGGCGTGCTGGTCGAGCCGTCGCCGGTGGGGATCGGCGGCGCGCTCGCCGGGACGTAGCGCGAGAGCTCCTTCTCGGTGATCTTGTGGCCATTGACGATGGCGGCGGTGCCGGCCTTGGAGTCGCATGCCACCAGCCCGAGGCAGCTGAGCGCCAGCACCGGCAGCAGGGCGAGCGAGCGGAGCCTTGCCGAACGGATCTTCACGTCTTCGATCTCCGAGTTCGTTCTGGTGGTCAGGACAGGCGGTGCGCGGCACGCCACGTCATTTTCGCACGGGAAGGGAACCGAGCCGTCGCGGGCGGCAGCCCGGCTCGCTGGGTTGTGCTAAACCTGCCCCTGATGGACAGCGACGACGCACTGCGCTACGCCCTGGACAAGCCCGGCGCCTGGCCGGACAGCCCGTGGGGCGAGGACCACCACGTGGCCAAGGTGGGCAGCAAGATCTTCCTGTTCCCGGGCCGGGTGGACGGCCGCAGCGCCATCAGCGTGAAGAACACCGAGACGGCGGTCACCGAGCTCAAGCAGCGTTATCCGGAGCTGGCCGGGCCGGCGCCCTACCTGAACAAGCGGCTGTGGGTGCGGGTGTGGATCGACGACCTGCCCGAGGAGGAGGTCCGCGAGCTCATCGACGACTCCTACGACCAGGTGGTGGCCAAGCTGCCCAGGTCCGAACGGCCCGGCTGAGGGCTGCCCGCCGGGCTTGGCGAGCTCAGCTGAGGAGTGTCCGCAACCGGCGGTGTGTCAGTGCCAGTTGCTGATCTGGACGTCGTGCGGGTGCGGGGCGCCCGTCCCGGTCTCGACGAAGGCCTTGAGGCTCATCAGGAAGGTCGCCCACTTGGTGCTGCAATGGCTCATGAACTCGACCGGCTCACGCCAGCCGGCATGGGCGAACAGCACGATCGTCCAATCGCCGTCCTGGGCAAGGTCGAAGCTCACCGTGGTCCCGACCCATTCGGCCGGGCCGTCGAGAACCTCCCAGAGCACCCGCTTTCCCGGCTGCAGATCGAGGACCTTCATGTCGAAGCCACCGACCTCGCCGAAGCGGAACTTCAGCGTGCCGTCGCTGTCGCCGCTGGTGTCGGTCGTCCACCAAGCGGCGAGGCCATCGACCGTCGTGAGCGCTTCGTAGACGCTCTCCGGCGTCGCGGTGATGCCCACTCGGTGCAGGATGTCTGCCATCTCGATCTCCCTTACGTGTTCTTGGCTCGTTGGATCGCCTCGGCGAGGCTCTTGATGCGGCGCAGGCGGGCGTCCCACAGCTCGCCCACGGAATTCAGCTGGGCGACGGCGCGGGCCAGCTGCGCATCGTCGACGGAGTAGCGCTTCTCGCGTCCGGCGGGGGTCGCGCGGACGAGCCCGACCCGGTCGAGCACGGCGAGGTGCTTCGTCACGGCCTGGCGCGTCACCGGCAGGCGCGCGCTGAGCGTGGTGGCCGTCCCCTGGCCGTCGGCGAGCAGCAGGTCGAGCATGCGCCGCCGCGTCGGGTCCCCGATCGCGGACCAGAGGTCGTCGTCGACGACGGCGCTCACCGGGCGGCTGCCAGCCGGGTCGCGGTTTCGGCCAGCCGGGGCAGGTAGAAGTCCCAGCCCTGCCGGTGGTCGTTGTAGTACTCCTCCAGCACCGCTGCTTCCCAGCCGCGCTCGCGGTAGCCGGTCTCGCTGAACCGGACGGTGGTCCCCTCTCCCGACGGGACGAGGTCGAAGGTCACCAGCAGCGAGTTGCCCGAGCCCGCGACGTCGTCCTCGTACGTCCAGCGGAAGGAGAAGCGCCGCGGCGGGTCCGCCTCGACGACGGTGAACGGTGTCGACTGTTGGCGCCCGCTGGCCTGGTCGGTCCAGGTCAACCGGCTCGCCGTACCGGCGACCGGCTCGAATCGGGTCTCGGCGCTCCACCAGTCCCGGATGTGCTCCGGGCTGCTCAGCACCTCGAAGACGACCTCGGGGGATGCGTCGACGTGCAGTTCGCGCTCGATGCTTCCGTACTCCATGCCCCACCTTCTGCAACCATCGGTTGCATATCACCGTAGCGATCAGCACAGGGACACGCAACCGTTAGTTGCACATGGGGCCTCCGCCCGACCGGGACAGGCCCGGGTCAGTCCTCGGGCAGCTGGCGCCGCTGCGGATGGACCGTCTCGCCGCGTTCGAGCATGGCGACGAAGTCCGCGATCCGGCGGGCCCGGGTCTCCGGGCGCTTGGCCTGGCCGATCCGGTAGGTGATGGCGTAGCGGTTCTGCGAGGTCAGCACGTCCCACATCGCCTGTGCCCGCTGATTGGCGGCCAGCGCCTCGGCCAGGTCGGTGGGGAACTCCCCAGCCGCCGAGCCGGCATAGGCGGCGTCCCACCGGCCGTCCGCCTTGGCGGCATCTACCGCGGCCTGGCCAGCCGGCATCAGCCGGCCTTCGGCGCTCAATCGGGCGATGTAGTCGACGTTGCGCCGCGACCAGGCGCTCTTCGCGCGGCGCGGGGTGAACCGCTGCCGCATGCTGCCCTCGTCCCGCCGGCTCATCTGGCCGTCGATCCAGCCGAAGCACAGCGCCTCGTCCAGCGCCGCGGGGTAGGTCAGCGCGGTGACCTGGCCGCCCTTCTTGCCCAGCACCAACCAGACGCCGGCTGAGCTGGCGTGGTTGTCCATCAACCAGGCGCGCCAGGCGGCTGCGTCCGGCACCAGCAGTTCAGGCAGTTCGACAGCCATGCCTACCATCCTCGCCGACGGCCCCGACGGGGTCTCCATTGCCGTACGCACTCACTGCCGTACTGCCATGCTCGAAGCCACGGCCGTTCTGCCGGTGCTGTTTAAACGGTTAGATGGTCTTGACTACGGCTGGCTGAACTCGGACCACTATCAGGCACCCAAGTTAGGTGATCTGGAGGTCAAGCTCGTGGTGTCGCTGGTCCTCACCTGCTCGGGCTGCAAGTTTGCCAGCCGCACCGATCGGACTCATCGGCCTTGGTAGTACAGGTACCAGCAAGCCATACACGACGACATGTGGGTACGCGCCTCGCTCGGGCGAAGGCTCCTGACCCGCACTGCTCTTCGGCCGTCGAGGTGTTCGCCCACCATGCAGATGGCGAGGGCTGGTTGGTTGCTCTCGGCTCAAGCTGCACCCCAGTGCTTGACCAAACGAGGCGAGCCGACAGAATGGTGGTCATCGACAGGGGAGGACTCGTGCCAGAATATGGTGATCTCACCGACCTGCAAGCCCGATTACAGGCGATCCGAGACTCTGGGGACACCAAACTTGTAACGGTATTCGGCTCGGGCATCTCGAACAGTGTCCTTCCATCGACGACTGACCTTACAGCACGATTTAAACTGTGCTTGACCGCCCGTGGCCAACAGAAATTCGACGAAACAATTTCGGAAATTACCGATACTGGACTTGCATACCAAAATGCCGCCTCGTTGGTCAAGCACCAGCAGGGTGAGGCGGTTCTAGCTCGAACTATCAGAGAAGCGGTATTGACCGCGTGTATGGATGTACAGCCAGCTGACCGACGCGAAGTTTCTGGTGACATCGAGCAGTGTAGGAAACTAGCTTCCAGCGGAAGATGGCACGTACCAAATGGCTACATCAGATTTGCAAATTTCTATAGCCAGCTCCCCGGAGATGTTCGGGGACCGATCATCACGACAAATTTTGATCCGCTTATTGAGATTGCGTTCCGCCAAACCCAGCTTCAAGCCGACTCAGTTCCTATACCGATGGACTCCGCGCCGGCGGCGGATACCTTCCTGGAGAGCTCATCCATCCCCGTGTTGCACATTCACGGTCTTTGGACAAGTAACGCAACCCTCAGCACAATTCCCCAGCTCACTGGTGAACGCCCAACATTGGGCGGACTGTTAGATCGCCTCATGCGGGCTGCAACGGTTCTTGTAGTCGGCTATAGTGGCTGGATAGATGCATTTATGCGTTCGCTGCATGTAAGGGTAGAACGGAGCGACCTTCTCGACAGTGAGTTTCTATGGGCTGCGTACTCTCCAGATAGCAGGCTCATCCTGCAGAATAGAACCCTTGCGGCAATGGTCGCCCTACCCGGTTTCAACCTGTACACCGGAGTTGATGGGCACGCCATCTTTGATCCTGCGGCTTATGAAGTTCTCCCCGCACCTCCACTACCCTCTCCATTCGGGTACTCGCGGGTGCCTCAAGTTCAAAAAACGGCGGCAGACTATTCCGCTTTTAGATTTGCCGACGGCCACGAACCTACTTGGGCGGACGTGCAGTCAGGCCGCTGGCCAGTCCTCAGCGCTTCGAAACAGTTCCAAGCGATGCTCAAGTCCAAAATCGAGCAACGTGGCGGCGGCTCTGTAGCTATCGGACCAATGGGTGAGGGCAAGTCCATGGCGTTGCGCCAAGCCGCCGACTGGGCCTCGAACCACTTCCCCGAATGGACCGTGTTATGGTCCGAGCCCGCGGCGCCCGCCGTTACCAACGAATGGATCGACGATGTCCGCGATAAATACGGGCAGGTCATGATCTTCATTGATAATGCTGACCTAGTGGCACCTGCTCTCGTTCGATCATTCGACTCGTGGGGGAGGGCGGGTTCCGGTGTTGTGTTTGCACTAGCCAGTCATGATCGGCTCTGGTGGCGCTACGCCGGCTCGTTAGCAAATGCGGTAGATTCCGTAATCTTTAGTGGCTTCACTATGGCCGATGCGGTGAAGATCGGCGACACCTGGAATAACAACAAAATCTCGACGGTGAAATCCTCAGCAGACATCGAGCTGGCTCCAGATGCCGTAGCCGAGGCGCTTATTAAGTCTGGTAGTAGGATGTTTGGCGGTGGCACTGAATCGACGACCTTGTTCGGCGCTATCCTTGAGGTGCGATATGGCGACAAGCTGGTCGACAGGGTTAGCGACTTGATAAGCAAGCTCGCGCTAATAAAGATACATAGAGACAGTAATGTAACTTTGGCTGATGTTTTCGGATGCATTTGTGTAATGCAATGTGAATTTGACCCACACGGCGAGCAAAATCGCGGTGCTAGTCGACCGCTAATCGCATCCCTAGCTAATTTGCCTGGCGTCTACGCTGATGGCAAGATCCTTCACTCTCTAGGTCGTGAGGCGGCGATTGCGTACGCGGGGGACCGTGTGTATTCGCGACATCCCTCTCTTGCTCGGGCTGCTGTCACGGCGCTGAAAGAGAAGCAGCTATACGTGTCCACCTGCGAACAAATTGGTCTAACTGGTGGACGACTTCGGCGTGCTGGTGGGGTCAACAGAGAATTGTATACGGATGCTTACCAACTCGGAAGCAGTCTAAAGACAGGGGATGCCGCCGTCGCGGCCGCAAGGGGTGCAGTGGAAGGCGCGGGGCATATTTTGGAGCCACGCGTAACCTTTATGAGTGTCTTACGCTTGAATGATAGACAACGGGCGTTCGACTATGCCACAAGTTTGGCACCGCATCTCCCAGAATTTCGCGACGAAGGCTCCGCCCTTCGCGTTTATTTCAACGAGTTCTCGGTGATCTGTCGGCATGCGACGCGCCCACAACTCGGTTTAGGGCTCGCGGCTTTGAGCATTGCTGACGGTATCGGTTACGGCCTTGACGAATCGCGCGCCGATTACGGCCTATCCAGTGTGATTCTTTGCGCCCTGCAGCTTCGTGAGCAATCTAGTGAGCTTGTCGGTGATATACCGGAGCTCTCCTGGGCTGCTCTGACGCAAGTACTTGGTGGTAGTAACCGGATCCGCGTTCCACGTAACCGGCTTGCTAGCACAATTGACAACATCGAGCGCTTGTCCATCCTACAAATTCGTTCACGGCTTTCTGCGCAACTTGCGCCGTTCGCTCGCAGTGCCGTGAGTATCGTAAAGCCAGCCATAGAGTTTTCGGGTGCAATTTCTCTTATGGACCTTACGCGGTTGTGCCGTCTTTAAGTCATGTGAGCCTTCTAGTTCGAACCGGTGTCAATGATTGGGCAAGGGTCAGCAGTCCGCGAGCCGATTCGAAAATCTACCCTATAAACCCATATCGGCGTTCATAGTTTGATTTGCTCTGTCGAACTTATTCACGCAGGGGCTTAATAGCGCGTTGTCTGCGGTTCACCGATAGCTACCCCATACGAAGTCTAGAGCCCCACACCAAGAGAATAGCCGTACCGTTCAGTCGGATTAAGTTACAGGCGTGCCATTCAGCCGACGCACCGAGGAAGGTCAGTTGGACAGCACGGCCTTGAGCACCGGACCAAGAATGTTCTCCAGCAGCTGCGCGCACCAGCTCAGCAGCGGCTGGTCGCGCAGCGGCTCGCCGCCGAACTTGGCTTCGGCGAAGCTGCCGTCCGGCTTGATCACGCCCTTGGGACGGGCGGCGGCCATCGTCGAGACCGCCGGCTTGTAGACGGTCTTCTCGTACGTCCGCTGCAGCCGGACCTGGGCCGACTCGGGCAGCAGCACCGGGGAGAACCGCACCGACTGGCCCTGCAGCGAGACCTCGGTGATCCCGAACTTGCGGCACACCACCTTGAAACGGGCCACCGCCAGCAGGTTGTCCACCTCGATCGGCATCGGCCCGAACCGGTCCAGCAGCTCCAGCCGGACCGAGTCGACCGCCTCGTCGGTGGTGGCGTTGGCCAGCGCTCGGTAGGCCTCCAGCCGCAGCCGCTCGCCGGGCAGGTAGTCCTGCGGCAGGTTGGCGTTGATCGGCAGGTCGACCTTGACCTCGCTGAACTGCTCTACCGCGGCTCCGCCGCCGGCAGCTCTGTACTCCGAGACCGCCTCGCCGACCAGCCGGACGTAGAGGTCGAAGCCGACCCCGGCGATGTGGCCGGACTGCTCGCCGCCCAGCAGGTTGCCCGCACCCCGGATCTCCAGGTCCTTCATCGCCACCTGCATCCCGGCGCCGAGCTCGGTGTGCTGGGCGATGGTGGCCAGCCGGTCGTGGGCCAGCTCGGTGAGCGGCTTCTCCGGCGGGTAGAGGAAGTAGGCGTAGCCGCGCTCGCGGGCCCGGCCGACCCGCCCCCGCATCTGGTGCAGCTGGGACAGCCCGAAGGTGTCGGCCCGGTCGACGATCAGGGTGTTGGCATTGGGGATGTCCAGGCCGGACTCGACGATGGTGGTCGAGACCAGCACGTCGAAGTCGTTCTCCCAGAAGCCGACCATGATCTTCTCCAGCGCGTCCTGGCCCATCTGGCCGTGCGCCACCGCGATCCGGGCTTCGGGAACCAGCTCGGCCAGCTTCGCCGCGGTCCGGTTGATCGACTCGACCCGGTTGTGGATGAAGAACACCTGCCCGTCGCGCAGCAGCTCGCGCCGGATCGCCGCCGAGATCTGGCGCGGGTCATAGGCGCCGACGAAGGTCAGGATCGGGTGCCGCTCCTCCGGCGGCGTGAGGATCGTGGTCATCTCCCGGATCCCGGTCAGCGACATCTCCAGGGTGCGCGGGATCGGGGTCGCCGACATGGTGAGCACGTCGACGGCGGTGCGCATCGACTTCAGGTACTCCTTGTGCTCGACCCCGAACCGCTGCTCCTCGTCCACCACGACCAGGCCCAGGTCCTTGAACCGGACGGTCTGCTGCAGCAGCCGGTGCGTGCCGATCACGATGTCGACGCTGCCGTCGGCGATGCCGGCCAGGATCTGGTCGACGTCGGCGGCGTGCGTGAACCGGGACAGCTCCTTGATGGTCACCGGGAACTGGTTCATCCGGCCGATGAAGGTCTGGATGTGCTGGTGGGCCAGCAGCGTGGTCGGCACCAGCACCGCGACCTGCTTGCCGTCCTGCACCGCCTTGAACGCCGCCCGGACCGCGACCTCGGTCTTGCCGTAGCCGACGTCGCCGCAGATCACCCGGTCCATCGGCAGCGGCTTCTCCATGTCGGCCTTGACCTCGTCGATGGCCGCCATCTGGTCCGGTGTCTCGACGTAGGGGAAGGCGTCCTCGAGCTCGCGCTGCCACGGGGTGTCCGGCCCGAACGCGTGCCCGCGGGTGGCCATTCGCGCCGAGTACAGCCGGATCAGCTCCGCCGCGATCTCCTTGACCGCCTTGCGCGCCCGGCCCTTGGTCTTGGCCCAGTCCGCGCCACCGAGCCGCGACAGCGAGGGCGACTCGCCGCCGACGTACTTGGTGACCTGGTCGAGGGAGTCGGTCGGCACGAACAGCCGGTCGCCGGGCTGGCCCTTCTTGGCCGCGGCATACTCGATGATCAGGTACTCGCGCTCGCCGCCGTTGACGGTGCGGCGCACCATCTCGACGTAGCGGCCGACGCCGTGCTGCTCGTGCACCACGAAGTCGCCGGACTGCAGCTGGATCGGATCGATCGCGTTGCGGCGCCGGGACGGCATCCGGGACTTGTCCAGCGCGGTGATCCCGCGCTGGCCGGTGAGATCGGTCTCGCTGAGGATGGCCAGCTTCAGCTCGGCCGAGACCAGGCCGGATTCCAGGTGGCCGGTGGTGACCAGCACCACGCCGGGTTCCAGCTTGTCGATGCCGGGCGCCATCCGGGCAGCGAGGTCAGCGGCCTGCAGCCGTTCCAGCGCCCGCTCGGCGGTGCCGTGCCCGGCGAAGACCAGCGCCAGCCGCCAGCCGTCGCGGGCCCAGCCGCCGATGTCGCCGAGCAGCGCCTCGGTGTCGCCGCGGTAGGCCGGCGCGGGCTCGAACGACGAGTCGACGGCGGCCACCGTCCGGAAGTCGGGGCCGGCGTCGGCGACCAGCTCGTTGTCGGTGCTGAACGGCGACAGCGACCACCACGGCATGCCGAGATCGGATGCGACCTCGGCCACTTCCTCCAGCGAGCGCAGCGACGCCGAGCCGAGATCGACCGGGGCCTTGCCGCCCCCGGCTGCCGCTGCCCAGGAGGCGGCCAGGAACTCCTCGGACGTGGCCACCAGGTCGGCCGCCCGGGCGCGCACCTTCTCCGGGTCACAGACCAGCACGGAGGTGCCGGCCGGGAACTCCTCCAGCACCAGCCGCAGCTCGTCGACCAGCACCGGCGCCAGCGACTCCATGCCCTCGACCGGATTGCCCAGGCTGATCGGCTCCAGCAGCTCTCCGAGCTCGGGATGCTGGCCCAGCAGCGCCGCGGCCCGGCCGCGCACCGCGTCGGTCAGCATCATCTCCCGGCACGGCGGCGCCCACACCCCGCTGGTGGCGATCTCCAGCGAG
>NZ_DASVSG010000087.1:0-13803 GCF_036388195.1 Jatrophihabitans sp.
ATGCCCGGCCAGGCCCGCCGGGCGAGCACGCCGCCCCGGAGGTCGCAACCAGCCGCGCGCGCGGCCCGCGCCCACCGGGACATTCTGGCGGGCGACGGCATCCGATAACGGCTGCCCGGCCGGGGACGGCTGCGCGACCGCAGGCCGTGAGCCAGCGCGACGGCGGCCAGGATCAGGACCAGCAGGCCGGCGACCGCCGGCATCGCCGGCCGCACCGGCGAGGGCAGGGCCAGCAACACCAGCACCGCCAGCGCGGCCTGCACCAGCTGGCCCGCCAGCCGTTCCCATCCGACGGCCCGCAGCCCGCGGCTGACGTCCCCGGCGTCGCGGCCATGGGCCACCCCGCGATGCAGGTCGCCCAGCATCCCACCGGGCAGGACGGTGTTGAGGAACTGCGACCGGTAGTACGCCGCGATCGCCGGACCCAGCGGCATCGCGACGCCCAGCCCGCGGGCGACCAGCCGCCACCGCCAGGCGCAGCACACCGTGGTGACCGCGCCGATGCCGGCCGCGGCCGCCAGCGACCAGCCGTCGACGGTCCGGACGCCGTCGAGGAACGGGCCGGCGCCCACCGTCCCCACCAGCGCAAGCAGGATCGCGACGCCGCCGAGCAGGCGAGCTCGGGCCCACCATGTCCCACCCATCCCCGGTGCCCTCTCGTCGAGAGGTGTCGCACGGCCACGGTAAGGCTGAGTGCCGGCCGGCGGCGCCGCTTGCCCTGTCATACGCACGGGACGGCGGCATGGTTCAGCGGGGCGAAGAATCAGGCAGGTCATGCCGCGACCCCGGCCAGCACCCGGGCCACCTGATCGACGGTGTCGGCCCAGCCCGTCAGGGTGGCGCGGCGCTCGCGAGCCGTCCGGCGGAGCCTGCTGCGCAGCTCGCGATCGGCCATCCAGTCGCGCAGCGCGGCGGCCAGCGCGGACGGCTGGTCGGGCGGCACCAGCAGCCCCGGCCGGGCGCCGTCCGGCCCGCAGCCCAGCGCCTCGGCGACTCCGCCGACGGCGGTCGCGATCACCGGCAGGCCGCGAGCCAGCGCCTCGGTGACGACCATGCCGTACGCCTCGACCCGGGACGGCAACACCAGGACGTCCGCGGCGGCGTACGCGCCAGCCAGCTCCTCGCCGGTCCGCGGGCCGGCCAGCAGCACCCGGTCGTCGAGCCCGCTGTCGGAGATCTGCCTGCGAACGGCGCGGACGTAGTCCCGATCCCGGGTCAGGCTGCCCACCCAGACGCACCGCATCGGCAGGTCGCTGACCATCGCCAGCGCGTCGAGCAGCACATCGGCTCCCTTGATCGGGGTGACCGCCCCGACGCAGAGCACCTCACCGCCACCTGCCGTCCCGGGGGCGAGGTCGGCGGTGGCCACCCCGGGCCGAGCGGTGTGCACGGTGGCCGGGTCGAGCCGGTAGCGGTCCAGCACCCGCTGGCGGGTCCAGTGGCTGGTGGTGAGGACCGCGGCGGCGGACAGCAGCGCCGCGCGCTCGGAGAGGTCGTCCAGCGGCAGGTGCAGCAGCACCACCAGCCGCAACCGCTGCGCCTCGGGCAGCAGCACGTCCGGGACGGCCGAGGCGACCAGGCCGTCCAGCAGCACCACCGCCCCGTCGGCCAGCCCGGCTAGCACCCCGGTCAGCGAGGCCTGCGCCACCCGGTCCGGGCGCGGCCAGCTCCCGGCGACAGGGTGCTCGTGCACCGACCAGCCCAGCGCGGCCAGCCCGTCGCAGACCCGCCGGTCATAGCTGTTGCCACCGCTCGGCAGGGCAGGATCGTCGATGCCGGCGGGCAGCACGACATGGACCTGTCTCACAATGTCCGCTCGTAGCTGGCCCAGGCGATGTGCGATTCGTGCAGGGTGACGGTGATGCCGGCCAGCCCCCGGGCGTTCTCGCCGAACTCGCCGGCCTCGATCCGGCTGATCAGCCGGTCGGCGACCACCCTGGCCAGCGCCTCGGTGGAGGTGTTGACGCCGTCGAACTCGGGTTCGGTATCCAGGTTGCGGTAGCTCAGCTCACCGAGCACGGCGTGCAGCTGCTCGGCTGCCCGTCCGATGTCGACCACCAGGTTGTCCGAATCCAGCGCCTGCCGGCGGAAGGTGGCGTCGACGACGTAGGTGGCGCCGTGCAGGCGCTGCGCCGGCCCGAACAGCTCGCCGCGGAAGCTGTGGGCGATCATCATGTGGTCGCGGACGGTCACGCTGAACATGGCTCACCTCTCGGGATGGCTGTCTTCGACGTAGCTGATCACGTGGCAGATCGCGGGCAGCGTGCCGGCTGCCAGCCGGGACATCACATCAGGAAGCTCGTCGAAACGGGACTCCCCCGTCACCAGCGCGTCGAAGGCGGGATCGGCCAGCAGCCGCAGGGCCAGCGCCAGCCGGTCCGCCGGGCTGCGCCGGCCGCGGCGGGCCGGGGACACCATGCCGACCTGACTGCCCCGGATGCTCAGCCGGCCGGAGTGGAACGCCGCCCCCAGCGGGAGATCGACGGCGCGGTCGCCGTACCAGCTGAGCTCCAGCACGGTGCCCTCCGGCGCCAGCAGCTCCAGCGACCGGCGCAGCCCGGCGGCGCTGGCGCTGGTGTGCACCACCAGGTCGCGATCGGCGGCTGCGTCGGCGGGCTGGGCGAACCGGACGCCGAGCGCCCCGGCCGTCGCGGCCCGGCTCGGGTCGAGGTCGACCAGCTCGACGTCCACACCGGGAAACCGGCCGGCCAGCCGCGCGACGCAGCAGCCGACCATGCCGGCGCCGACCACGGTGATCCGGTCGCCCAGCAGCGGAGCGGCGTCCCACAGCGCGTTGACGGCGGTCTCGACCGTCCCCGCCAGCACCGCCCGGGCCGGCGGCACCTGCTCGGGCACCACGGTCACGGCCGCGGCCGGCGCCAGGTAGGCGGTCTGGTGCGGGTACAGGCAGAACACGGTCCGGCCGGTGAGGTGGGCCGGGCCCTGCTCCACCACGCCGACGTTGAGGTAGCCGTACTTCACCGGGCCGGGGAAGTCGCCCTCCTGGAACGGCGCCCGCATCGTGTACCGCTGGCTGGCCGGCACCTCGCCGCGGAACACCAGGGTCTCGGTGCCCCGGCTGATGCCCGAGTGCAGGGTGCGCACCAGCACCTCGTCCGGACCGGGGTCGGGCAGCCGCACCGGCCGGATCTCCCCCACGCCGGGTTCGCGCAGCCAGAAGGCGCGCGCTGGCCGGCCCGCTGCATGGTCGCGGGAGTTGCTGTGCTCGCTCACGGGGCTAGTCATCTGCTCCTCGCTCGCTGCGCTCGCTGCGATGCTCACTCACTGGGCTAGCCATTCGCTCCGCTCCCCGCTCGCTGCGCTCGCTGCGATGCTCACTCACTGGATACCTCCTCGCAGCCTCGGACAGTGAACCGAACGATCGCAGGTCCCGTATTCAACCTGTGCAACCCCTACTACGGAGGCGCCGTGCGCGTGGTTCCCGCCGGCCCGGTGATCGGGCTGACCGCCCTGCTGGCGTTGCTCGCCGCGCTCGCCGGGGCGGTCGGCCTGGGCGTCGCCGGCTGGGCAGCCGGCATCGGCTGCGGGGTGATAGGCACTGTGGCGCTGTCCCGGGCGCTGACCCGGCACGGCGTCGCTCACCTGGCGCCGGCCGATCGGGTGACGCTGGCCCGGGCGGTCCTGGTCGGCGGGGTCACGGCGCTGATCGCGGACTCGTTCGCCCGGCCTGGGGCCGTCCCGGCCCTCGTGGCGCTGACGGCGGTGGCGCTGGTGCTCGACAGCGTGGACGGCTGGGTAGCCCGCCGCACCCGCACGGCGTCCGAGCGTGGCGCGCGCTTCGATCTGGAGGTCGACGCGTTCCTGATCCTGGCGCTCTGCGGCTACGTCGCGCGCTCGGCCGGGGCATGGGTGCTGCTGATCGGGCTGGCCCGGTACGCCCTCGTCGCGGCCGGCTGGCTGCTGACCTGGCTGCGCGAGCCGGCGCCGCCGCGGCGCTGGTGCAAGGTGGTCGCCGCGATCCAGGGCGTGGTGTTGACGGTGGTTGCCGCCGGCGTCCTGCCGCATGAGCTGAACGTGGCCGCCGTGGCCGGCGCGCTGGCCCTGCTGGTCGAGTCGTTCGGCCGCGAGGTGTGCTGGAAGTGGCGCCGGAGCCGTGAGCGGAGCTCCCACTCAGTCGTGGTCACCCTGCTTGGCAAGCAGGTCCGGGCAGGGTGACCACCTACCGGCGTGACCCCGAGCCGCCTCCGGCGGATGGCCGGTCGACGGGCCGCGCGGTGGCGGCCGGGACGCTGACCGCGCTGGCCGGCCTGGCCGTGTGGGCCGCGCTGGTGTTTCCCGGCCGGCTGGACGCGCTGACCCCGGCGGCGTTCCTGAGGTTGCCGGCCGAGGGACTGGCGCTGCTCGGCCTCGTCCTGGCGCTGCGGGGCCGGGCGCGGCAGCTGGTGGCGGTGCTCGCCGGAGTCGCGCTCGGCGTGCTGCTGATGTGGAAGGTGCTCGACCTCGGCTTCGTCGCGGCCCTGGGCCGGCCGTTCAGCCCCGTGGTGGATCGGGGTTACTTCGACTCGGCCGCGGACCTGCTCGGCGACTCGATCGGCCAGCGGGCGGCGGTCCTCACCCTGATCGCGGGCGGGATGCTGGCCGTGGCGGCGCTGGTCGGGATGCCGCTGGCGGTGCTGCGGCTGGCCCGGCTGGTGAACCGGCGGCGGGTTCTCGCCGTCCGGACGGTCACGGTCCTCGGGCTGGTGTGGCTGAACTGCGCGGTGCTGGGGGTGCAGCTGGCACCCGGCGCGCCGATCGCCTCGACCGATGCGGCGAGCCTCGCGTGGAGCCGGGCCGGGCAGGTCCGCGCCGACCTAAGGGACGAACGGGCGTTCGCCGAGGCGGTCACCGGGGATCCGCTGCGCGACACCCCGGCCGATCAGCTGCTGACCGGCCTGCGCGGCAAGGATGTGCTGATCGCCTTCGTCGAGAGCTACGGGCGGGTGGCGGTGCAGGACTCGACGTTCTCTCCCGGGGTCGCCGCGGTGCTGGACGCCGGGACCAGCCGGTTGAACGCAGCCGGCTTCTGCTCCCGCAGCGCCTTCCTCACCGCGCCGACCTTCGGTGGGATCAGCTGGCTGGCCCATGCCACGCTGCAGTCGGGGATGTGGGTCGACAACCAGCTGCGCTATGACCGGCTGGTCGCCAGCGACCGGGTCACGCTCAGCCAGGCGTTCCAGCGGGCCGGCTGGCGGACGGTGTCGGACGCGCCGTCGAACGAGCAGGACTGGCCGGAGGCGACGTCGTTCTACCACTACGACAAGACCTATGACGCTCGCAATGTGGGCTACGCCGGGCCGAAGTTCGGCTATGCCACCATGCCGGACCAGTACACCCTGGCGGCGTTTCGGCGTCTGGAGCTCGCGCCGGCCGGCCGGGCGCCGGTGATGGCCGAGATCGACCTGGTGTCCAGCCACACCCCGTGGGCGCCGCTGCCACGGCTGGTCGACTGGGACGCGGTCGGTGACGGCTCGGTGTTCGCCGGCATGCCGGACCAGAACGCCTCGGCCGCCGAGGTCTGGCGGAACCCGGCCCGGGTGCGGGCCGCCTACGGCAGGTCCATCGAGTACTCGCTGTCCACCCTGATCTCCTTCGTGCAGACCTACGGCGGCGACGACCTGGTGCTGATCGTGCTGGGCGATCACCAGCCGGCCACCATCGTGTCCGGTTCGACGGCCGGCCGGGACGTGCCGGTCACGGTCATCGCCCGTGACCCGGCGGTGCTGGGCCGGATCTCGAGATGGGGCTGGCAGGACGGCCTGCGGCCCCGTCCGGACGCGCCGGTCTGGCCGATGGACGCCTTCCGGGACCGGTTCCTGGCCGCCTACGGGCCACAGCCGGTGGGCGTGCTGGCCGGCCCGGGCTCAGCGGAGCCGCGCCGGACCTGCGGCGGTTAGCGGCGCTCGGGCCTACCGTGTAGCCCATGATGACGCTCGATGACGTCGCTCGGCTGGCCTCGGAGCTGCCGGAGGTGACCGAGGGCGAGCGGCGCGGCAACCGGACCTGGTTCGTGGCCGGCAAGGGATTCGCCTGGGAACGGCCGCTCACCAAGGCCGACATCAAGCGGTTCGGCGAGGTGACCCCGCCGGACGGCCCGATCCTGGCGGTGCAGGTCGCCGATCTGCACGAGAAGGAGGCGGTGCTCGCCGCCGGCCACCCGGGGTTCTTCACCATGGCCCATTTCGACGGCTATCCCGCGGTGCTGATCCAGCTCGACAAGGCCGGCAAGAAGGCGGTCCGGGAGACCGTGGTCGACGGCTGGCTGGCCTGCGCGCCCGCGAAGCTGGCCGAGCAGTACCTGCGGCGCTAGGGCGCCTGGCTGATGGTGGCCCGCCCGGCACGGCGGATCGGGCGACGGTGGGTGCAGGATGGCGGGATGAGCAAGGACGACCTGCGCGACGGCGTGGCGCTGACCAACCTGGATCAACCGCTGTTCGACGGCGCGGGCGCCACCAAGCGCGACCTCGTGGACTACCTGGACGCGGTCGCCGACCGGATGCTGCCGGGGCTGCGGGACCGGCCGCTGTCGGTGGTGCGGATCCTGCGCGGGCAGGAGGCGTTCATGCAGAAGAACGTGCCCAGGTACACCCCGGACTGGGTGCGGACGGTGCCGGTGTGGGCGGAGGCGTCCAAGCGCAAGATCTCCTACGCGCTGTGCAACGACCGGGCCACCCTGTTGTGGTTCGCCAACCAGCGGGCGGTGGAGTACCACCCGACCCTGTATCGGGTCGACGAGCGCGACCGCCCGACGCACCTGGTGCTCGACATCGACCCGCCGGAGGGGGCGGTGTTCGAGGTCGCCCTGCAGGCGGCGTTGCTGGTCCGCCAGGCGCTGGCCGACGCGGGGATGGCGGGGGCGCTGAAGACCAGCGGCGCCAAGGGCGTGCACGTGATCGTGCCGGTGGTCGGCGCGACGACAGAGGAGGTGGCCGCCGCGACCCGCGCTCTGGCGGTGCGCGCCGAACGGTTGGACCCGGAGCTGGCCACCACCGCGTTCGTCCGCGAGGACCGGGAGGGCAAGGTGTTCCTGGACTCCACCCGGGCCGGTGGCGCGACGGTGGTCGCGGCGTACAGCCCGCGGCTGCGTCCGGGGGTGCCGGTGTCGTTCCCGCTGTCCTGGGATGACCTGGACGGCGTCTCGCCGGGTGACTTCACGCTGCACACCGCGCTGGCGTTGCTGGGCTCGGGCGATCCCTGGGCGGACCGGATGCCCGAGCCGCAGCCGGTGGACGCGGCGCTGGTCGAGGAGGGCCGGTCGATCCCGATCGCGCGGGTGGCTGCCATGCACGAGGGCAAGCGGCGAGCACGCGCCCGGCGGGAGGCAGACGAGGCGGTGGCTCCGGCGGGGGAAGTCGCCGAAGCCACCGACCAGTCCCCCGATGTGCCTGGCTGACCGGGCGCCTGACTGACTGGGTGCCTGACTGACAGGGTGCCTGACTGACAGGGTGCCTGACTGACAGGCGCTTGGCTGATCGTCGCTGTGCCGCCCCGGTCCTACCGGCCCTACCGGGCGCAGTTGGCTACTGGCGCACTGGCAGCTCCTGCAGGATCCAGCCGTTGCCGTCCGGATCGTCGAAGGTCACGAAGCTGCCCCACGGCTGCACGTCCACCTCGCTGGCCTGCACGCCATGGTCGAGCAGGTGCTGGCGGGCCGCCGCGGCATCGGGCACCACGACCTGCACGCCACGTTGGGTGCCCGGCGCCATCAGGCTGATGCCGGTGCCGAACGCGATCGAGCAGGCCGACCCCGGTGGAGTGAGCTGGACGAAGCGCAACTGCTCGTTGACCTGCCGATCGTGGTCGGCGTGCCAGCCGAGCTGATCGACATAGAACGCCTTGGCGCGGTCGACGTCGGTCACCCCGAGAAATATGAGTTCGATCTTCCAGTCCATGCAGAGGAATCTAGGACAGGGGTCTGACAGAACAGCCCGCCGCCGTAGACCACGGCGCCGCCCGGAAGGATGAGGCCATGGCCAGGTTCGGGTGGGTGCTCGCGCTGCTGCTCGTCGCTGCTGGCTGCACGTCCCGGCCCGCTGCTGAGGACCCGGTGTCCTTGGGTGCGCCGGCATCGGCTGCTCCGGCGTCGACCAGTGCGCCAGCGTCGTCGGTCGCGGCGGGGACCACTGCCAGCTCGTCATCCGCGCCCCGCACCACCGGGCCGGCGCGTCCCTCAGCGTCACCGAGCACGTCGCGCACGGTTGCGCAGGTCCCGCCGGTGTCGGCCAAGGCACGCGCTGTCGGGCTGGTCGACATCCGGACGGTCGTCCCGGACGCGGTCATCGATCTGCGGTACGCGACCAGCAACAACTTCGTGGGCGTGCGGATGTACCCGGTCGGCGCGCGGTGCCTGGTGCACGAGTCGATGGCGCCCGGCCTGAAGGCAGCCGCTGACCGGCTGCGGCGCCAGGGGCTGGTGGTGGTCTTCTGGGACTGCTACCGGCCGCACGCGGTGCAGGAGCGGATGTTCCAGGAAGTCCCCGACCCGAACTGGGTGGCGCGGCCGGGACCGTACGCCACCAGCCACGAAGCCGGCCGCTCGGTCGACATCACCCTGGCGAAGGGCCGCACCGGATCAGCGTGCCCCGCCGCGCAGCGCGTCCAAGGCCACTGCGTGCTCGACATGGGCACCGGCTTCGACGACTTCACCGCCCGCGCGCACGCCTACGCCACGTCCGGTGTCAGCTCGGTCGCCCAGGCCAACCGAGCGCGGCTGCGGTCGGCGATGAACGCCGGCGGGATCACCGTCTACTCGGGCGAGTGGTGGCATTTCAACGGACCGGGCTCAGGCGTCAGACGCCCCCACCTCAACGCCCCCGTCGATTAGAGAACTCTGCTGGAGGGGCCGTGCAGCCGGTGACAGAGGCATATGCTCTGCCGGCGCTGATAAGCGCCGAGCCCGCCGAGCTGGCTGAGAACCGGGCCTTCAAGGCGCGCACATCGCCAGCCGGCGCGGCGGGACTGGTATCTCACGGCAGTGCAACCGCTCCTGCTCGGGTGGAGGTGTCGTCATGAACACTCGATCGTCGCGCGCCAGCCACGCCGCCGCTGCCGTCCTCCTCGTTGTGCTGGCCGCCGGGTGTAGCACGTCCACGCCATCGTCGACCACCGATGCCAGCGCGACAGACTCGACCTCGGCCGGTACCGGCGCATCGAGCGGCAGCCCCACGGCGTCCAGCGATTCCCCATCCCCGGCCGACTCGAGCCCCGCTCAGGAAGGCACCGGCGCCGAATCGCCGCAGCCGGCGCAGCAGGGCGGCCCGACGATCTCGGTCGCTTCGCTGCCGATCGGCGGCAACACCGAGGAGGACGGGGCACGTCAGTGCGGCCATGTCAACCTGATCCCTCCTAGCCCGCTACCGCCGGGGATCAAGTTCTCCATCAACTCGATCGAGCTGACCCCGGCAGGCATCTTCAGCATCAGCGACGACCCGTGCGGCTCGGCGCCGCCCTGCACCACGTCCTGGACCTGGACCTCCGAGGCGCCCAGCGAGTGCACGGTCGCAGTCACTCAGCTCATCGACTCCACCGACACGGTGACCCTGACCATCGGCAGCACGGCCACCTGCCCGGACCAGAGCACCTGCGATCGCGTCGAGAGCGAGTTCAAGGGCAACGGCAGCCAGGTCAGGTTCACCGCCTTGGCCGGGGTGGCGCCCGCCGCTCCGGCAACCTCGCCGTCGGCCACCGAGGCGAGCGGAAGCTAGACACAGTGGCGGATGGGCAGTCCGGTGAGCGGGTCGAACGCTGGCTGAGTCTCGCGACGGCTGTCGCCGCCCCCATCACGATGCTGAGCGGGCTGCTCTACTACTTCGGCTACGTCTCCTCCCGCGCGCAGTACGAGTACTTCGGGGTGGACGTGGACACCATCGGGCTCAGCACGCAGGACTACGTGATGCGCAGCCCGCAGCCGCTGCTCGTGCCGCTGCTGGTGCTCAGCGTGCTTGCCGTGCTCGCGCTGCTGGCGCATGCGGCCATCAGCCGGCGGATCTTCGTGCCCGATTCCGAGGGCGGCAACCCGTTCCGGCTAGACCGGTACCGCCAGCTCGCTCGGCGGACCGTCCTGGTGGGGATGGCGGTGCTGGTCGGGGGGATGGTGGTGCTGCTGTGCTACCCGTACCTGCGGGAGTGGGCGTTGTTCGCCCTGGTCACGCCGGTGCTGATCGGCAGCGGGGCCGGGCTGATCGGCTATGGGACTCGGATCCAGGCGCGGCTGGAGCCCCCGCCGCCATCGCCAGGCCCGGGTGATGACGGCCGAGCCCAGGCTGACAGGTCGCTGCTGGCGCTGCGCCGCTATGCCGGTGTCGCCCTGGTGGTCGTCATCGTCGCCAACATCTTCTGGGCGACCGCGACGATCGCGCAGTGGTCCGGCCGCGGTCTGGCGCATTACAGCGCCAACCACCTCGACCGCCTGCCCAGCACCATTCTCGATACCCAGGAACGGCTCTTCCTGCGCTCTCCCGGCATCGAGGAGACCGCGCTGCCGGCGTCGGACGGGCAGACCTTTCGGTACCGCTACCGGCATCTGCGCCTGTTGATCGAGGGGAAGGACCGGATGTTCCTGGTTCCCGACCAGTGGTCGGCGAGCAATTCGACCCTGATCGTCCCGCTGGATGGCAGCGTGCGGGTGCAGTTCCAGTTCCAGAACGACCCGCCGTGAGCCGGCTGCGGTTCGGTAGCCCCTCGGGTCGTCAGAAGAGCTCCAGGGGATCGAGCATGATGCGAACCGCTCCCCCGGACTTGCGCGCAGACCGGACCGCCGCTGCCGCGTGCAACGCCTCGGCCAGCGCCACCCCGTCCGGCCGCGGCACCCGCAGCAGGCTGCGGATCTGCTCCGACACCGCACCTCCACGAGCGGGCTGCACCGGCACCGAGCCGAGCTCCTCCGCCGACTCCGGCAACTGGCTCAGCGACAGCAGCTCGGCCACATCCGCCGGCGAACCGACCAAGGCAGCCATCCGGCTGATCGGCGGGAAGCGCAGCTCCCGCCGGTCGGCCAGCTCCCGCTCGGCATGTCCGGCCGGGTCCCACCGCAGCAGCGCCTGCGCCACCGGCAGCGAGGCATCCGCGCCGACGATCACCGTGCCGTCCCCGCGCACCAGCGCCGCCGCGTTCGCCCACCGCCGCAGCGCCTCCTCGGCGGCGCGCAAATCGGGCCTGGACAGCAGCGCCCAGCCGTCCAGCAGCAACGCCGCCCCGTAACCGTCCGGAGCGACCGGCTCGGCGCCCGGCGTCGCCACCACCAGCGCCGGCCCGGCCGGGATGTCGGACAGCACCGCATCGCCGGCGCTGGTCCGCAGCACCACCCCTGGAAACGCCCGGCCCAGCTCCTCCGCGGTGCGCGAAGACCCGACCACCATCGCCCGCAGCCGTCCCTCCCCGCACTTCGGGCAGCGCCAGTCCGCCGCCGGCCGGCCGCACCACCGGCAGGACGGCGCCCCCTCCCGGGCCGTCGCCGCCAGCGGCCCCGAGCAGTGCCCGCAGCGGGCCGGCGTCCGGTCCCTGGCACACGCCAGCGTCGGCGCGTACCCGCGCCGGGGCACCTGGACCAGCACCGGGCTGCCCGCGGCCAGCGCGGCCCGGGCGGTCCGGAACGCCAGCGCCGGCAACCGGGCCGACCGGGCGACCGGATCCCGCTCCAGCTCCACGTCGTCGCCGAGCGCCACGATCCGGGGCGCGGCAGCCCGCAGCACCGCCCGGTCGGCCACGATCGGCTGCGCCCAGCCCGACTCCACCAACAGCGCCGCCTCCGCGGTGCGGCCGAAGCCGGCCACCAGCAGCGCCGCCCCGGTCATCGACGCCCGCAGCACCGCCACATCGCGGGCATGCGGGTACGGCGCCCGGGGCTCGGCATGCAGGTCGTCGCCGTCGTCCCAGATCACCACCAGCCCCAGGTCGGCCACCGGCGCGAACACCGCCGACCGGCTGCCCAGCACCGCCCGGACCGTCCCGCGCCGGACCGCCAGCCACCGCCGGTAGCGCGCCTCCGGTCCCAGGTCAGCGCTCAGCGTCACGTGCGAGCCCTTGGGCAGCGCCGCTTGCAGCGCCTGGTCGACCCGGGCGGCGTCCCGGACGTCGGGCACCACCACCAGCACTCCCCGGCCGCCGGCCAGCGCCGCCTGCACCGCGTCGGCGATCCTGGCCGGCCAGTCCTCCCCCGGCACCGCGTTCCACACCGCCCGCACCGGCCGGCCGGCCTGCACCCCGCTCAGCCAGGCAGCGCCGGCCCGGTAGCGGGCCCAACCGGCCGGATCCGGGGCGGCCGGAGCAGCAGCGGCCTCCACCGCGACCGCAGACTCGGCCCGGGCATGTCTCGGCGGCACGGCCAGCCGCAGCACGTCGGCGAAGGTCCCGGCCCACCGGTCGGCCACCGACCGGAACAGCGCGGATGTCTCGGGCGTCAGCACCGGCTCGTCACCCACGCCGCGCTCCAGGTAGGACAGCCGCCCGTCGTGCTCGCTGGCCGCCAGCCGCTCCAGCACCCAGGCGTCGATCAGCCGGCCGGCGAACCGCACCCGCACCCGGGAGCCCGGCGCCACGACGGCACTCAGCTCGGACGGCACCAGGTAGTCGAACGGCCGGTCCAGGTGCGGCAGCGGCGAGTCGACCGCCACCCGCGCCACCGGCAGCGACGCAGCCGGCTGCCGGTCCCGCGGCGGGCGATCCCGGGACGGGCGCGCAGCCCGACGCGCAGCCGACCGCGCTGCCAGCCCGGGCAGGCTGGGTGCATCGGCGGGGTCGGCGGTCACGGGTTATGCCTACCAGCAAAGCCTGACGGTTCCGCCCAGCGCCCGATCTCAGCGCCATCGTTGGCCCGGCAGCAGGGCGACCCGCCGAAGCGACCCCTGCCACGCGGCCCACGATCCGAGCCCACCCACGCACACACGAACGCCGGCCGAGCCCGAAGGCCCGACCGGCGCAGTGAAGAGAGCGAAGCTCAGCTGTTGGCGAGCTTGGCCAGCTGGTCGGCGCGGTCCGTGCGCTCCCAGGTGAAGTCGGCGTCCTCGCGGCCGAAGTGCCCGTACGCGGCGGTCTTCTGGTAGATGGGCCGCTTGAGGTCCAGGTCGCGGATGATCGCGGCCGGCCGCAGGTCGAAGGTCTCGTTGATGGCGTCGACGATCTTGTCCACCGGAACCGTCTCGGTGCCGAAGGTCTCGACGAACAGCCCGACCGGCTCGGCCTTGCCGATGGCGTACGCGACCTGCACCTCGATCCGGCTGGCGAGCTTGGCGGCCACCACGTTCTTGGCCACCCAGCGCAGCGCGTAGGCCGCCGACCGGTCCACCTTCGACGGGTCCTTGCCGGAGAACGCGCCGCCGCCGTGCCGGGCCATCCCGCCGTAGGTGTCGATGATGATCTTGCGGCCGGTGAGCCCCGCGTCGCCCATCGGGCCGCCGATCTCGAACCGCCCGGTCGGGTTGACCAGCACCCGGTAGTCCGAGGTGTCGATGGACAGCCCCTCGAGCACCGGCTTGATCACGTGCTCCTCGATGTCGGGCTTGAGCAGGGTGTCGAGGTCGATGTCCTCGGCGTGCTGGCTGGAGACCACCACGGTGTCCAGCCGGGTCGCCTTGTTGTCGACGTACTCGATGGTGACCTGGGTCTTGCCGTCCGGACGCAGGTAGGGAACCGTGCCGTTCTTGCGGACCTCGGTGAGCCTCTCCGAGAGCCGGTGCGCCAGCCAGATCGGCAGCGGCATCAGCTCGGCGGTGTCGTCGCAGGCGTAGCCGAACATCAGCCCCTGGTCACCGGCGCCCTGCGAGTCCAACGGGTCGTGCGAGTGCTCGGCCCGGTCCTCGTACGCGG
>NZ_DASVSG010000088.1:0-9411 GCF_036388195.1 Jatrophihabitans sp.
GTGGCGGAGCTCGGCGCCGGCATGACGGGCGCCGGCAACGCGTACGTGGCGGCCCGCAACGGCATCGAGGTGGTGCTCCGCGACGTCTCGCTGGCAGCCGCGGAGAAGGGCAAGGAATACTCGCGCGCCCTGCTGGACAAGGCGGTCTCGCGCGGCCGGCTGAGCGAGGCCAGGCGCGATGAGGTGCTGGCCCGGATCACCCCGACCGAGTCGGTGGCCGACCTCGCCGGCTGTGACCTGGTGATCGAGGCGGTCTTCGAGAACGTCCGGCTCAAGCACCAGGTGTTCGGGGAGGTGGAGCCGGTGGTGGCGCCGGATGCCCTGCTGGGCTCGAACACCTCGACGCTGCCGATCACCACCCTGGCCGAGGGCGTGCGGCGCAAGCAGGACTTCCTCGGCCTGCACTTCTTCTCACCCGTGGACAAGCTGCCGCTGCTGGAGATCATCCGCGGCGAGCAGACCTCGGACGAGGCGCTCGCGCGCGCCCTGGACTTCGCCCAGCAGATCAAGAAGACCCCGATCGTGGTCAACGACAGCCGGGGTTTCTTCACCAGCCGGGTGATCGGCATGTTCGTCAACGAGGCGCTGGCGATGCTCGGCGAGGGCGTGCACCCGGCCAGCATCGAGCAGGCCACCACCCAGGCCGGCTATCCGGTAGGGGTGCTGCAGCTTGCCGACGAGCTGAACATGGAGCTGTTCGTCAAGATCCGCAACGAGGCCCGGGACGCGGCCGAGGCAGCCGGCGGCAGCCTGCCCACCCATCCGGGCGAGGCGGTGGTCGACCGGATGCTGGAGCTGGGACGCCCCGGCCGGCTGCGTGGCGCCGGCTTCTACGACTACGACGGGACCGGCGCGCGCACCGGGTTGTGGCCGGAGCTGGCCACCGAGTTCCCGGTACAGGGAAACCCGGCCGAGCGCGACCTGCTGGAGTTGCAGGAGCGGATGCTGTTCATCGAGGCGCTCGAGTCGGTGCGCTGTCTGGAGGAAGGCGTGCTGAGCACGGCCGCCGACGCCAACATCGGCTCGATCATGGGCATCGGCTTCCCGCCGTGGACCGGCGGCGTGCTGCAGTACATCAACGGCTACCAGGGCGCTGGGCGCACAGCCGGCAGCATCGGGTTGCCTGCCTTTCTCGCCCGCGCCGAGCGGCTCACCGAGCGCTACGGCGACCGGTTCAGCCCGCCGCGGCTGCTGCGCAAGAAGGCCGAGAACGGCGAGACGTTCTGATGCCGGCCGGGTTCAGCGGCGCTGGGCTGATACCGCTCGTGTCCGGTGGCGCGGGGCTGATGGCCGCCGTCCCCAGCGGCGCGGGGCTGATGCCGGCCGTTCCCAGCGGCGTGGGGCGCTGATGCCCGGTCCGCTGAGCGGCATCCGGGTGCTGGAACTGCCCGCGATCGGGCCGGTGCCCTTTCTGGGAATGCTGCTGGCCGACCTCGGCGCCGAGGTGACCCGGATCGACCGGGTGACCCCCGGCTCCGATCCGCTGTCGACGATCCTGGGCGCGACCGGTCCGCTCGGCCGTGGCCGCAAGTCGGTGGCGCTGGACCTGCGGCAGCCGGCCGGGGCGGCGGTGGCGCTGGACCTGGTGGCTGCCGTCGACGTGCTGATCGAGGGGTTCCGGCCCGGGGTGGCCGAGCGGCTGGGCATCGGGCCCGACGTGGCCCTTGCGCGCAACCCGCGGCTGGTCTACGGGCGGATGACCGGCTGGGGCCAGGACGGCCCGCTGGCCCCGACCGCCGGCCATGACATCACCTACCTGGCGATCTCCGGACTGCTGCACGGCATCGGCCCGGCGACCGGACCGCCGACGCCACCGGCCAACTACGTCGCCGACTTCGGCGGCGGCGCCATGTCGCTGGCGGTGGGGCTGCTCGCCGCGGTGCTCAGCGCCCGGTCCACCGGCGCCGGGCAGGTCGTCGACGCGTCGATGGTGGACGGGTCGGCGTACCTGGCCACCATGGTCCGCACCCTGCACGGGCACGGGCTGTGGCGCGATGAGCGGGAGGCGAACATCTTCAACGGCGGCGCCCCGAACTACCGCTGCTACACCTGCTCCGACGGCAGGTACGTGGCAGTCGGGGCGCTGGAGCCGAAATTCTGGGAGACCCTGCTGGAAACGCTCGGCCTGGACCCGGCGACCACCCCGTCCCCGCTGGACCCGGCGCGCGCCCCGGAGCTGGCCGATCTGCTGGCCGGCATCTTCGCCAGCCGGCCGCGCGATGAGTGGGCCGAGCTGTTCGCGGGCTCGGACGCCTGCGTGGCGCCGGTGCTGACCCTGGCCGAGGCGCCGGAGCACCCGAACAACCAGGCCCGCGGCTCCTACGTCGAGGTGGCCGGAGTCCGGGTCGCCAGCCCGGCGCCGAGGTTCAGCGGCACCCCCACCGAGGTGGCCGGCCCGCCACCGGCGCTTGGCGCCGACGCCGACGAGGTGCTCACCGGGCTGGGGTACTCGGCCGATCGGCTGGCCGAGCTGCGGGCTGCCGGCGTCCTGGGCTGACCTGAGCGCTGAGCTCGCCGGCGTCCTGGGCTGACCTGAGCGTTGAGCTCGCCGGCGCCCTAGGCGCTGAACTCGCGGCGCCGGGGTCAGCGCGAGTGGCTGACCACCCACTCCTCGATCCGGTCCCACTGCCGCGCCAGCCAGTCCAGCTGCCCTGCCTCGTCCGCGGGGATCATCGCCCCGCTGTGGTGCCACCAGCTGATCCGCATCGGACGGTCCTCCAGCGGCACCGCCCGCCAGATCAGGCTGGGGCTGACCAGGGTGTCCAGGCCGGCGTGCGCCACCACCAGCACCTCGGCGTCCGGACGTGCCCGCAGGCAGGCCAGCACGCCGCCGGGCCGCGGCGGCAGGACGTGGTCGTTGTCCTGCGCCGACCGGGCAGCTCGCCGGCGTCCGGCGCGCCAGAGCCGGCGCACCGCTCGGCGATGCCGCCGGGGAGTCCAGTTGCCGCCTTCGGGAAACAGCAGCAGCGCGTCGTTGCCGTCCAGGCCGCTCGCCAGCTCGATCAGCGGCTCGGTGCGGTCCTCTCCGGCGCCCGACCGCGACGGCACGAAGTAGGCGCGCAGCCGGTTCAGGAGAACGTCCAGGCCGGGGTCCCACTGCAGGGCGGCCTTGAGCACCACCCTGGGGCACCGGTCGAGCTCGCTGGCGATCAGGTGCACCAGCGCGAACGAGTCGCCGGGGCCGGCGTGGCGGGCGAGCACCAGCAGCGGAACCGGCGAGTCCGGCCGCGGCGGTGGCAGCGGCCTGTCCAGCAGCACGGTGAACCCGACGAGCGCCTCACTGGCGATCCGTAGCCGGTCCAGGCACCAGCGCAGCAGGCTCTGGTGGGCCGGCAGCCAGTCGGCGCGCCGGAACGGCCTGGCCAGCCACAGCCAGAAGCAGCCCAGCAGCATCACCAGATCCAGCGCCAGGTAGAGCGAAGCCAGCCACGCCAGCCGCCACACCTTGCCCCTGACCGGACGTCCGCGCCCGATCAGCAACCCATCCAGCCAGGTGAGCCCGCCCAGCACCGCGAACAGGGCGCTCAGCAGCAGCGCGAGCGGCACCCACAGCGGATCCAGCAGGCACCGGCGCACCCACCGCGGCGGCAGGCCGGCCGTCATCCAGCGCTGCCCGAGCGCTCCAGGTACCTGGCGGAGGCGGCATAACCGCGTTCGATCCGATCGGTGACCCGGGAGGCGTCCCGGTAGCGCATCGTCACCAGTGGGGTGTCCGGGTCACCGCTGGGCAGCACGTGGACCTCCACCTCATCGCCCAGGGCGGCCATCTCCTCGACGAACCGGTGCCGCCGAGCGATCTCGAAGGCCACCAGGCCGACCTCCCACGGGAAGCGCGGCGCCCGCAGCGGCTGTTCGACCCGCCCGACGTGCAGGACGTAGATGGTCCGGGCGCCGAGGGCCACCGCGCGCCCGACCGGGATGGAGTGCACCAGGCCGCCGTCCAGGAAGTGCTCGCCGTCGATCAGCACCGGCGGCAGCAGCCCCGGCACCGCGCACGAGGCCAGCACCGCCTCGGTGATCGGGCCGGCGGTGAACCAGTGCGAGGTCGCTCGCTCGATGCTGGCGGCCACGCACTGGAACGGCACCTGCAGCTCTTCGATGGAGCCCACCGGCAGATGTTCGGCAGCCAGTTGCCTCAGCGGGTCAGAGGAGTGCAGGTGGGTGCCGTGCCGGATCAGGGTCCTGGCACGGCCGAACACCGATCCGGAGAACACCGCCGAGTCGGCCAGCTTGACCCATAACGCGGCCAGCCGGGATGCGGCCTCCAGGCTGGGGTCGGCGGCCAGCATCGCCCCGTTCAGCGCGCCGACGCTGGTTCCCAGCACCAGGTCGGGACGGATCCCGTGCTCCAGCAACGCCCGCGCCATGCCCACCTGGGTTGCTCCGAGCACCCCGCCGCCGCCCAGCACGAACGCCACCTCGCATCGCGGTCTCGGCTCGGCCATGCCTTGATCATGCCTAACCGCTCAGCCGCACGACCGACGAGCCCGCTCCGACCGGCGCGTCGGGCGGCTCAGGCGATATTGCCGTGACATGACGAACGCCGCAGACCCGGTAGGGGCTGCGGCGTTCGGCCACGCGTTGGTTGGATTACACCTCTGCAGGGGTATTGGTGTTGCCCTCGAGTAGCGAGCGAACTTCCGACTCACGGTAGCGACGGTGGCCGCCGAGCGTGCGAATCGAGGTAAGCTTGCCAGCCTTCGCCCACCGAGTAACCGTTTTGGGGTCGACTCGGAAGAGCGTCGCCACCTCTGACGGAGTCAGTAGTGGCTCAGACTCTGTACGTTGACGAGGATTGGTCATTGACCCTCGCCCCCTTCCTGGATATTTATAACGCGCATCCCGTTGCGACGTCCTAGGAAGTATGCACCAGTTTCCGATGCAACTTCTTGTCTGCACGCTATGAAGTTCACCTCCATAGATCACGATTTGATATCGAACCGGAATTTCGCTGTATTTCTTACACAGTTGGTGATCACAGCGACACACCCCGTTAGCGTGCCGGCTCCGAGGCCGTCGCCGTGGCCGCTCAACACGCTCGGCGCCAGCCTTCCGGGTGGTGTGCGGCGGGACGGGCCTGCGATGTACTCTCGACCTACGAATTGATACTCATTCCCGGCGCGGACTTCCCTAGCGACTCCGCCCGGATGACCGTGCGAGCGAGGGGGTCGAGCCATGGGGCGCGGCCGTGCTAAGGCAAAGCAGCAAAAAGTGGCTCGGGAGCTGAAGTACAACTCCCAGAGCACTGACTTCACAGCCCTCCAGCGGGAACTCGGCCATCCAGCCGAGCCCGGCTACACTGAGACCGGTTCGGACGGCGATCCGTACGTCGACGACGATCTCGAGGACGATCCGAGCTGGGTGGCCCCTCCCCGCTAGGCCCAGCTCGCGTCCCTGTCGCGCCTGCTTCCACCCGGATCGCTCGCGGCTTCGTTGAGCTAGAAGCTGCTAGTGGCGTAGTCCCCGCTCAGCCGCGCCCGATCCTGGCTGACGCTGCCTGCGCTGTGGCGGATATCACCCAGCCGCCACGCCGTGAGCCCCCGCGCGGTCAACAGTTGCAGAGCCGCGTCGGCAAATCCCGCCGACACCACGGCGACCATGCCTACCCCGAGGTTGAAGGCCGGCTCCAGCTCGGCCCGACCGAGCCCGCCCGCTCGGGCAAGGACTCCGAAGATCGGCAACGGCGACCAGCTGGCCCGGTCGACGTGCGCCTGCAGGCCTGGGGGCAGCACCCGGCTCAGGTTGCCGGCCAGGCCACCGCCGGTGATGTGGGAGAAGGCGTGCACGCCGGCCACGCCACCGTCGGCGATCAGCTGCAGGCAGTCCTGGGCATAGATCCTGGTGGGTTCCAGCAGCTCCTCGCCGAGGGTCCGGCCGCCGAGCTCGGCCGGCGTGTCCGAGAGCGTGAGGCCGCTGCCGGCCAGCACGTGCCGCACCAGGGAGTAGCCGTTGGAGTGCACTCCGGAGGACCCGATCGCGATCAGCACGTCGCCGGCCAGCACCCGGTCCGCACCCAGCACCGCGTCGGCGTTGACCACGCCGGTGCCGGCACCGGAGATGTCATAGTCGTCGGGGCCCATCACACCCGGGTGTTCGGCGGTCTCCCCGCCGACCAGCGCGCAGCCGGCCCGGACGCAACCCTCGGCGATGCCGGCCACGATCTGGGCGATCTTCTCCGGGGTCACCTTCCCGGTGGCGATGTAGTCGGTCATGAACAGGGGCTCGGCGCCGACGACCACCAGGTCGTCGATCACCATCGCGACCAGGTCGATGCCGATGGTGTCGTGCCGGTCCAACTGCTGGGCCAGCACCAGCTTGGTGCCCACCCCATCGGTCGAGGTCGCCAGGATCGGCTGCGGATAGCGGGTGAGATCGAGCTGGAAGAGCCCGGCGAAGCCGCCGAGGCCGCCCAGCACCTCCGGGCGGGTGGTGCGGGAGACCGAGGCCTTCATCAGCTCGACGGCCCGGTCGCCGGCCTCGATGTCGACGCCGGCGGCTGCATAGGCAGACTCCGCGGCAGAGGAGGCCGGCCGCGCGGCGTAGGAGGCCGGCCCCGCGGCAGAGGAGGCCGGATCGGCAGCCTGGCGGCCTTCGGTCGCGGAGCCGGCTGCGATCGGCGTGCTCACGTCCGCCGCAGCGCCTCGGCGTCGGCGTAGCCTTCGGTGCGCTCGGGCTCCCGGCCCAGCGCGGCCGAGCCGTTCATCGCCGCCGAGCCGTTCATCGCCGGCGAGCCGTTCATCGCCCCCGAGGCGTCCACCGCGCGGCCGATGCCTTCCAACACGTGCTTGCCCACCACCTGGGGCAGCGGAATCGGGTACTCGCCGTCGAAGCAGGCCCGGCACAACCGGGTCTTGGGCTGCTCGCTGGCGGCGATCAGACCGTCCAGGGACACGTAGCCGAGCGAGTCGGCGCCGAGCGAGGCGCGAATGCCGTTGACGTCCAGGCCGCTGGCGATCAGCTCGGCCCGGGTGGCGAAGTCGATGCCGTAGAAGCAGGGCCACTTGATCGGCGGCGAGGCGATCCGGACGTGCACCTCGACTGCGCCGGCCTCGCGCAGCATCCGCACCACGGCGCGCTGGGTGTTGCCCCGCACGATCGAGTCGTCCACGACCACCAGCCGCTTGCCGCGGATGACGTCGCGCAACGGATTGAGCTTCAACCGGATGCCGAGCTGCCGGATGGTCTGGGACGGCTGGATGAACGTCCGGCCGACGTAGGCGTTCTTGACCAGCCCGGTGCCGTACGGGATGCCGGACGCCTCGGCGTAACCGATCGCCGCGGGGGTGCCGGATTCGGGGGTGGGCATCACCAGGTCGGCCTCGACCGGATGCTCCCTGGCCAGCCGCCGGCCGATCTCGAGCCTGGTCGAGTGCACCGAACGTCCGCCGATGGTGGTGTCGGGCCGGGCCAGGTAGACGTACTCGAAGACGCAGCCCTTGGGGCTGGGATTGGCGAAGCGCTGCGAGCGCAGGCCCTCCTGGTCGACCGCGATCAGCTCGCCGGGCTCGATCTCGCGGACGAAGGAGGCGCCGACGATGTCGAGCGCGGCGGATTCGCTGGTGACCACCCAGCCCCGCTCGAGCCGGCCGAGCGACAGCGGCCGGACGCCCTGCGGATCGCGCGCGGCGTACAGGGTGTGCTCGTCCATGAAGACCAGCGAGAAGGCGCCCTTGATGGTGGGCAGCACCCGCATGGCGGCCTCTTCGACCGAGACGTCCGGATGGGCGGCCAGCAGCTCGGTCATCAGGTCCGAGTCGGTGGTGGCGGCCAGCGATCCCCGGTCCCGGCCGCCGTTGCCGCTGGCGGCTTCGTGCAGCTCGGCGGTGTTGACCAGGTTGCCGTTGTGCGCCAGTGCGATTCCGGTGCCGGTGGCGGTGGTGCGGAACACCGGCTGGGCGTTCTCCCAGGTGGAGGAGCCGGTGGTGGAGTAGCGGGTGTGCCCGAGGGCGATGTGGCCCTTGAGGGTCGCCAGCGTCGCCTCGTCGAAGACCTGGGAGACCAGGCCGAGATCCTTGTAGACCAGGATCGAGGAGCCGTCGCTTACCGCGATCCCGGCGGCCTCCTGGCCCCGGTGTTGCAGGGCGTACATCCCGAAGTAGGCGAGCTTGGCCACCTCTTCACCGGGTGCCCAGACACCGAAGACGCCGCATTGATCCTGCGGGCCTTGGTCGTGTGGATCGAGCTCATGGGTCAGCTTGCCGTCTCCGCGCGCCACGGGGCCAGTCTAAGGGGTGGCTTCCGGTGCTCGCGCATCAACCGCCGTGCAACGCCGGAGCTGTTTGCCGGTTTTGGCGCTCGTAGGGGTCTTTACTGCGGTGGGTTACCGGCTGCGGCGGGAGTGGCTGGGTCAGACCGGTTTGAGGGCGCGGTGCGGCTCGGCGGGCATTTCCAGGGTGATGAGATCGCCCGGTTTCACGGGGCCGCCGTGCACGACGACGCTCATGATGCCGGCCTTGCGGACCGGCTTGCCGTCCTCGTCCTGGAGGAGCACCTTCTTGAGCAGGCCTGCCTGGAACCTGTCGATCTGGACGCACGGGTTGCGCAGACCGGTGACTTCTACCACTGCTTCAGGACCTAGCTTGAGCAGCGTGCCGGCCGGCAGGGTGAGCAGGTCCAGCCCGCGGGTGGTGATGTTCTCGCCGAGCTGGCCGGGTTCGACGTCGAAGCCCTGCTCGGCCAGCTCGTCGAACAGCTCGGCGTGCATCAGGTGCACCTGGCGCAGGTTCGGCGCGGCCGGGGTCCAGCGTTTCCGGGAGCGGTGCTTGACGGTGGCGCCGGCGTGCGCGTCACCTTCGACACCGTGGCCGGCGATGAGGGTGATCTGCTCGGCGGGGGTCTTGCTGAACCGGTGCCGTAGGTGCGCGCTGACGGCGATCACGGACGGCTGCTCGCTGCTCACCCGGCGATTCTTCCATCCGGGCGTCAGGGACGTCGGCGCTAGGACGGTGGGCGGTGTCCGTGGCAGAGCTGGTCCATGAGACTGCCCAGCGGCACACCGAGCCCATGGGCGACCCGGTGCCAGGTGTCCAGCGAACCACGCGTCGTGCCGTGCTCCAGGTTGATCAGCACCGTCCGGGACAGCCCGGTGAGCTCCGCGAGCTTGTCGTAGGTGAGCCGCTTCTCGGCCCGCAACCGGGACAGTTCGTGCCGCAGCGCCTCATGGTTGGGCTCGGGTCGACGGGGCACCCGCACAGACTGGCAGTCAACGAACCTTGACTGCAGTACAGGTTCGTTGACTATTGTGGTGAGGACCGCAACTCACCGGGAAGGCTGAGCGCCATGCCGCGTCCGCACGCCACCTTCTGCGACCTACCGCCCGGCCGTGATCACGGGCAGTTCTGCGTCTCTCGTCCAGTCGCGCGTGAAGCCGTCGCCATGAACGAAGCCGGCAGGCCCGTCGACCTCACCGTG
>NZ_DASVSG010000089.1:0-37948 GCF_036388195.1 Jatrophihabitans sp.
CAACGACCCGGCGCTCGGGCCGGGCCCGCTGGGCACCGTCACCGACGCCGCGCTGGTCGTCGAGGACGGCGTCGTCACGTGGGTGGGGCCCGCCGGGTCCGCTCCGGACGCCGACCGGCGGGTCGACCTGGACGGCCGGGCCGTCGTCCCCGGGTTCGTCGACAGCCACGCCCACCTGGTGTTCGCCGGCGACCGGGCCGCGGAGTTCGAGGCCCGGATGACCGGCGCGCCCTACGACGGCGGCGGGATCGCCACCACGGTGGCGGCCACCGTGGACCGGATGCCGCCCGCGGTGTAGGGCTGGCCGGTCATCCGGGCGGCGAACTCCTCGGCCCGGTCGCCGGCGAACACCAGGTGGGCGTGTGAGTCGACGAACCCCGGCAGGACGCAGCGGCCGCCGAGATCCACGGCGCTGTCGGCTTCGGGCGCTTGGATGGCGGGGCCGATCCAGGCCAGCCGGGCGTCCTCGATCACCAGCGCGGCGTCGGGAATCTCGCCGAGCTCGGGGTCCTGGGTCACCAGCAGCCCGATCCCGGTCAGCAGCAGGCTCACCTGGCTACCGCTAGTCGCTCGTAGCGTCGCACCCAAGCTGGGGCGAGCCGACGGCCATCCTGCCGTGCCGGTCGCAGCCACATCATCGGCCGCACGTTACCCGGTCCTGGTGTTCCGGCTTCGGCGATTCTTACGCCGGTGGCTGGGACCAATGCAATTGCATGCGGGCGATGGCTTCCTCCCGGTTCATCCCGGCCACGGTCTGCTCGTCCAGACCGACCTCGTGAAGCAACTGGTAGACCAGCGATGCGGGAATCGCGGTGGCCGGCAGAGGATGCTCCGCCGCGCCGCGCGGCGGGAGCGTGCCATCCTCCACGCAACGCCAGAACGCTTCTTCGGTGACCATCAACTGGTCGGTGAGAATGTGTCTCCACAGCTGCTCGCCGTAGGTGTCCCGGTTGACCGGCCGAGAGATGCGGGTGCGCAGGACGCGCCCATCGTCCAATTCCAGCTCGAAGGTTTCGTGGTGTCTGACCTTCTGCCCCCGAGCGTTGCGGACTTCCCGCCAGCCTTCTACCATGCAGAAACGGTGATGATCGCTCCGCGTGGGGAGCCGGCTCACCGGCTCTGTCCGAGAACCCACTCCCGAAGTTGCTCATCGGTCGACAGCTCTACCAGTTGGACGAGACCCCAGTTCTCCCGGTGATTGGGCGCCGTGAGCAGGTGGTCGTTCCAGTCATCGGCGTACTCCCGCAATGCCATGACTAGATCGCTGACCGCATCGTCGAACGTGTCGCCGTCACCAGCGATGGGCAGCCCGGGCACGAACGCGGACCAGCCGCCAGCTTCGGCCACCACGACAGCCTCGGACGGTCGCAGCTGGGTTAGCGCGTACCGCAGCCGTTCGGCATCGACCACGGCTGCAGTCTCGTCATCCCGGCGCACAGTAGCGGCCCGGCCAGCCGCCGCGGCATCGAGCAGATCCTTCAAGTGGGTCCTGGCAGAGCTGTATGTCTCGAAGTGCACGGCAGCGGTCATTGCTCTCATCCCTAAGTCCTACGTGGCTTCCCTACGATCAGCATCCGCCCCAACAACAAGTACGTCAAGTACGTAAAGTACTGAGCGTACGTGATACGTATCGCCGACGGTGCTGCGCTCGCTCACGAGCCAGCCTTCGCGGCGGCCTTCGCCTGCTTCTTGAAGTCACGCACCTTCTTCAGCGACTCGCCGTCCACCACGTCGGCGACCGACCGGAACGAGCCGGACTCGCCGTACGCCGCCGCCGCGGTCTCCCAACCCGGCGGCCGGACGCCGAACTGCTTGCCGAGCAGCGCGGTGAAGATCCGGGCCTTCTGCTCGCCGAAGCCGGGCAGCCCGGCGATCCGCCGCACCAGCTCGCGGCCGTCCGCGGCGGTCGTCCACACCGAGGCGGTGTCGCCGTCGTACTGCTCGACCAGCGCCCGGCACAGCTCCTGCACCCGCTTGGCCATCGCGGCCGGGAACCGGTGCAGCGCCGGCGCCCGCCGGAACAGCTCCTCGAACTCCGCGGCGTCGTAGTCCGCGATCAGCGCCGCATCCAGCCGCGGCGTCCCCAGCCGCTCGGCGAGCACCTGCGGCGATGTGAACGCCTTCTCCATCGGGATCTGCTGGTCCAGCAGCATGCCGACAAGCAGTGCCAGCGGGTCCTCGGCCAGCAGCGCGTTGGCGTCCGCAGTGGTGGCCAGGTGCAGCGTCATGCGCCCATCTTGGTACAAACAGCCACCGAGATGGCGCCGAGGGCCAGCTACCGGCCCCGCTGCGCCTCGGCCCCGAGACGGGTCAGCTTGTGCGGGTTGCCGCATCGCGTAGATCCGGTTGATCCTGCTACGGCTCGATGTGCCTACGGGTTGTGGATGACCCGCTCGCGGAACACGTCCTCGCACTGCTGGAGCTGGCTCTGATTGGTGCCGGCGTCGCGGAGGCAGTCCTGCCGGTAGGACAGGTGGATCGCGAACACCGCGGCCGCTATCGCGAGGCCCAGCAGGCCGAAGATGATGCCCGTGATCGCCCGGCCCCGGCCGGTGGCCAGGCCGCGACGGGCCTTGCGCAGCGCGAGGACGCCGAGGATCACCGCAAGCAGACCCGCAAGCAGACCCAGGATGATCCCGCCGAACTCGGCCGCCGAGGTGATCGGGGCCAGGATGCCGAGCACCAGGGCCGCGGTTGCCATGCCGCCGACCACCGGCCGCGGGGGCTGGGCTGGCTGGCCTGGGGGCGGCATCGCCGTAGGAACTGCCGCGGTCGGCTCAGCTGCCGCCGACCTGGTCGCGGAACTGGTCCTCGCACTGCTGCACCTGGGTCTGGTCGCTGCCGGCGTCGCGGAGGCAGTCCTGCAGGTTCTTGCCCTCCTCCGAGTTGAACAGGGACACGCCCACAGCGATGAGCAGGCCGGCGATCACGATGCCGAGCAGGCCGAGGATGATGCCGGCGATCGCCCGTCCCCGGCCGAGCGCCAGGCCCCGGTTCGCGCGGCGCAGGCCGATGATGCCGAAGATGATCGCCAGCAGCCCGAGCAGCACCCCGCCGATGAGGGTGAAGGAGGTGATCACGGCCAGGATGCCGAGCACCAGGGCCGCGGTCGCCATCCCGCTGCCACCGACCGGACGCGCGGGAGGGACGGGCTGGCCGGAGGCCGGCATCGAGCCGTAGGAACTGGAGCCGTACGAGCTGTCAGTCACGAGAGGTGCTCCTTATGAAGGGGGCAGGGATCGTGTTTTGACCCGACTTGGTGTGTGATCATCATGCACCCTCACACCGACCCGTCAAACCCAGACGGTCCTCGCCAAGCGCAGACAGCAGCTCAGCGAAACGCGATCAACGCCCGGCGAGCACGAACATCACCCACGAGCCACCAATCGGACCGGACGGACCAGATGAGCGCCACCTTCTCCGCGCAGGCCCAGCTCGGCTGGCGCGCCGGCCAGCTCTCGGCCCGGCCGGGGCCGCCCACCGGCCAGCCGCTGCCAGCCGGGCTGCACCGGCTGGACAGCGCCGGGGACGCCGAGTCGGCGCTGTTCGTGCCGCCGCCGGCGACCGGCGGCAGGCTGCCGCTGGTGGTGCTCCTGCACGGCGCCACCGGCCATCCCGAGCGGGCGCTGCCGGTGCTGCGCGCCGATGCCGAACGCGGCGGGTTCCTGCTGCTGGCGCCGAAGTCGCGCGGCTACACCTGGGACATCATCGGTGGCTCCTTCGGCCCCGACCTCGCCGTGCTGGACCGATTGCTGGTCGAGGTGTTCGACCGCTTCGAGGTGGACCCGGCCCGCATCGCGCTGGCCGGCTTCTCCGACGGCGCCTCCTACGCGCTGACGATCGGCCTGATCAACGGCGAGCTGTTCAGCCGGATCCTGGCCTTCTCGCCCGGATTCACGGTGCCCGGCCGCCGCGCGGGCAAGCCGGCCGTGTTCGTCTCGCACGGCAAGGCCGACACAGTGCTGCCCATCGACCGCTGCAGCCGTCGGATCGTCCCGCTGCTGCGGGCGGACGGCTACCAGGTGGACTACCGCGAGTTCGCCGGCGGCCACACGGTGCCGGCCGACCTGGCCACGGCGGCCGTCGAACCGCTGGCGCAGCGGTCTCCCGGCTGAACGGCTGCTACCACCGCCAGAGGGAGAGCAGAGCGACCACGGCGGCGCCGGCCAGCACGAGCCAGGTCAGGCTCGGACGGCTGCTGATCTCGCGCCCCGGCAGGCCGCCCAGCAGCGCCCGCCGGCGTTGCAGCAGCATCGCCGCGCCCAGCTGCTCGGCACGGTCCCGCCGGCCGGACTCGCCGCCGGGGGCGGCGAACGGGCCGACGTCGATCACGATGTCGGGTTGCCAGGCCACCGACAGCATCTCGCCGCCCCGGCGGACCCCGTGCAGCCGGTCCCACGGAACCGAGTGGATACGCCAGGTGCCCGCTATCTCGAACTGGTGATGGCTGAGCCGCAGATGGTTGAGGAGCCGCGCCGCGCCGGCGCGGGCCAGCCGGGCGAACGCCGCGGTCATCAGCGCCGCCTCCACGGGATTCGGCCGGAGCAGCCAAACCAAGACCGGGTACCCGACGAAACCGGCCAGCAGCATGAGCGCTCCGACCACCCTGATCCGGCCGGGCGGCCGAGCTGTGAGTGGCAGGTCAGGGGGCTGCCGCAGGTTCTCCAGCCGCACCGGCACGCCTGAGAACAGCTCGTCCTCGCCCGTCGACACGTCGCGGTCAGCCGAGGTCCCCCGGCGGCCCGCCAGCCGCCGCCAGAGGGCCAGCGGCCAGGGCCGGCTCGCCTCTGGTGCTCCGCTCGCCGACGTTTCCTGCCGGCGCAGCCGACCGGCCCGCAGCCGTCCCGTCGGCAGCAGCACCGCATCGGCGGTGACCAGCATCGCGATGCCGCGATCGTGCAGGGCGCCGACCAGCACGGCGTCCTCGATGACCTCCGCCGGCAGGAACCGCTCGTCGGGCGGCTCCTCGCCACGCCAGCTGCGGCCGAAGGCGGCCTGGGTCTCGTAGTCCCAGCCCTCGTCGTCCCAGCCGTCGTCGTCCCCGTCCTCCTCGGCCAGGCGCCGGTCCTGCTCGGCCGGGTGCCGGTCCTGCTCGGATGGATCGTCCCAGCCCTCGCGGTCCTGCCAGGGTCCCGCTCCGGCGTCCGCATCGCGCGGTCCTGGCGAGGGTGGCGCCGCGACCACCGCGAGCCTGCCGATCGGGCGTTCGGCAGCTGCGGTGGGCTCGCCACCGAGCGCAGGCAGGATCAGCGCGCGTCCCCTCCTCGTCGGGACGGATCCTGACCCGCAGCGCCGGATGGTCGCTCGAGCCCAGCGCACGCAGGCCCCGACGCCAGCGTTCCCGGTGCAGCAGCAAGCAGAACGCCAGCGCGAAGCAGCCAGCGCCGGCGGACTGCCAGCCGGTCGAGTCCCGCGGCTCAGCCACCTGCCGGATCCAATCCGGGTCCTGCGGGTCCAGCAACACCGGGGTGCTCGAGCGCAGCGGGTAGGAGTCGGTGTAGTCATAGACCCCGAGCCGATACTCCCGAGTGCCGGCCGACGGCGTGCGGACCGCGACCTTGATGGATTCGTCCGAACGGACCGCCACGATCCGTCCCTGCACCTGGACCGCCCGCCGCAGATGCGCCTGCTCGTCGGACACCTCGTGCCCGTACCAGGCGAAGAACCCGATGCCGGCGAGCACCAGCAGACCTGCGGCCGTCCACCTGGGAGGGGAGCTCGCAAAGGCATCGCTGGGTACGTCCCCCGCTGCGGGGATACGCCCGCCGGCCGACGCCGCGCCCGCGATCCGGCGCTGCTGGGCGGCGCCCCACACCAGTCGAACCGCGACCAGCGCGCACAGCAGCCCGTGCAGCCCGAACGCCCAGCGCGCGCCCTGCACGTCGTCGTAGCGAAGGTCGGCGAGTGCGAACAGGACTCCCGCCGCGCAGCCGAGCACCGGCATCCACCACAGCAGCACCGGCGTCGCCATCACCACTACGAACGCGAACGCGAAGATCGAGTCGGGCCCGCAGACCGAGGGATCCTGTGGCGTGCACCGCGTGCTGTCGGTCACGGCTGCCACCACCAGCGCGACGGCCCACAGCGAGGGTAGGGCGATGCTGGTGACCCACCGGGGGAGCCCCGCATGCAGCCAGCGGTCGGCATCGGTTGCGGTGAACGGCCGGGCATCCGGCAGCACGGTGACCTCCTCAGCGCAACCAGCTTGGAGGGGGGCCCGGCCGGGTTCAGTTACGCACAGTGACAGCCGGGAAGGCTAACAGTCTCGCGCCGGATGCGAGGCGGGTTCGTCCCCAGGTCACTGCTCGCGCATCGGCACCCGTACCCCGCGCTCGGCGGCGACTTCCTCGGCGCGCGGGTAGCCGGCATCGACGTGGGCGGATCACGCCCATCCCCGGGTCGTTGCTCAGCGCCCGGGCCAGCTTCTCCGCGGCCAGCGGCGTGCCGTCAGCGACGCCGATCATCGCGTTGAGCAGAGGGCCAGTCCGCGATCGCATCGGAGCCGTCGGCCGCCGCTTCGTCACGGAACCAGCGGAGCAGCCCGGGCCGAATCCAGCGCTCGCATCGGCAAGATAAATGGCAGGGGCGATAAGCGCTTGTAGGCAATTCGTCTAGTGGGACGTGTAGCTACACCCTGTCATCTCACTACTCCGCTGCTGTCATGGATTCGGTAATGACAGGCCCGCTTAGCTCATTAATAACCCAAGCTGCTGACGAGGACGCCCGACGTATTGCAGCACCGCTATAGACGAAGTGTCTAGAAATGCTATCGGTTCCTCATGCGTAAACTTTGCCCTCTGTTGCTGATACCGCGGCCTTGAGTTCCCGAGCTTGCTGCTTGAGGCAAGGTTCGAGCCTTGCCTCCAATGCTCCCGTCAGCAGCATCTTGCATGAGTGAGGCAGTGATAAGCCTGACTGATTTCGCATCCCGGGTTCTGAGGAAACGCAACCTGGCATACTCCAACGACCACTCGTGCAGCTGGTCAAACCACCCATGGCTGGCCCTAACGACGCAGTTTGATTCCGGTTCACGCAGCGCTAGCGAGACACCACCGCGCGTGCGCGCCCTACGGCGCAAGGGGAAACCCGGATGATGCACCATCGAGCGAGGCGCGTTTGAGCACACCAGGCAGAGGGTTCGTGTGTACTGCCACGTTTTAGTGTCTACCAGTGGTGACAGGTCCGAACATGGCGGGTACGGTCTGTCACGGTTGATACGGGGGATTGCGATGAGAGACAGTTTGCTCGGCGGGAAGGCGCGGCCTGTCCGGCCGCGCCTTAACCCTGCTGATCACACGCGCGTGTTTACGGCCAGCCCCACTGACGCGACATCGACTACACCCCCTTCCATCGCTGTGATCTAGTCAGTATGTCATCTAGAAAAGGAGGCCCGAGACAGTGTCAGCTGTCCCGGGCACCCTTGTTGAGCGCGTTTAACCCCAGTGCCAGCTAGACATACCCAAGCCCCCTCTCCATTCGATGACAGGCGCGCGAAAATGACCCATGCGATTGAGTACTTCGCGCTCTTGATAACGCTGAGTCTCGCTTATTCGACCTCCCTGAGGCGGGTGGAGCGATTACGGCGCGCCGTTAGTCTTGATCGCGTTCCCGATATGACCGGCGTATGGACGTTCGCGGGGGCTGTAGTGCTCCCCTTGCCGCTTGTAGCGGCGCTCGTAATGGTCGCCGCGCTCGGTGAGTGGCCATCGCGGAAGGTGCACCAGGATGGCCGGCCGGTCAAATATGCCGTCAGCGTCGCGGGGTTGGCCGGCGCATATTTGGCTGCGGCCATCGTGGTGGACCATGTCCCAGGGCCAAGTGGCGCCGCGCTAGCAGTGCCCACTGTTTGCCTGCTGAACGTTGGGTACGTCGCGGCGCTGTACTACGTCTCAGGCGGCCGTAGCGGTTTGCGGATGTTCCTTGACCCGCGGCTGCATCTAATCGAGGTCAGCACTCAGGGAGTGGGCGCCGGGGTGGGCTTGGCCATGCTCTACTGGCACCCGTTGCTCGCGGTCGGCGCGTTGGTGCTGCTGTACGGCTTGCACCTCGCCTCGCTTCGGCACGTCGTCGAGGTCACCGAATCGTTCGACCCGACCACCCGACTGTGGTCCGAAACGGCGTGGATGGTTCAAGCCCAGCAGAAGCTCCATGACGTGCACGGCCACGTCGCCCTGCTCATGATCGACCCGGACGAGGCCGGCCAGGAGTTGCGCATCCTGCAGTCCATCGAGTCCGGCCTCGCCCCCACGGACTTGCTGGGCCGGTACGGAACCAGGCAGATCGTGGTGCTGATCCCCGTCGGCCGGCGGGCGGCCGGCCCCTTCCTGAGCACCGGCTTTAGAGCCGACCTGGCCGCTGCAGGGGTGCACGCGGCGCTCGGCTGCGCGACAACGGCAGACTCCGAGCTAGAGGCGTTGCTGATCGAGGCGATGTCTGACCTGATGGGCCGCCGTGCCGCGGCCGGGGTCCACCGGAACTGGTAGCCGCGGCAGGACTAGCTGTCTTTCCCGCCCGGCGGCCACCCAGGGGCTAGCTGCCTTCCGATCCTTCAACGGCGGACGCCAGCACACTCTCGAGAAATGACAAGACCGCCGCGAAAGTGGTGAGCCCATCCACGCCAGCTGCCCGGGTACGGTCGCCCAGCTCGAATAGAAGATCGGTGACCTGCCGCCGCTCCGCGGTGGTGAACGTGGAGATGTCCAGCAGCGGTGCTTGCGCCGGTGAGACCGCGGCAGTAGGCGCGGTGAACGCCTTGATCAGCTCCGCTACCGCTTGCGCCTGCTCGATCGTGAGCGTCCCGGTCGACGCCGGCAGCATAGACGCCAGCAGCGACCGATCCTCCGACACGTCGATCTCGAACTGGGCGGCGTAGCTCAGCACGACCTCGCGAGGGTCTACACCCAGGGCGTGCGCCGTACCTTCGATGACCTCGCGCGACTTCGGCCAGCCCTTGACCGCGCCCTTGCTGATCTTGCCGAACGTCTGATAGGGCACCGAGCCGCCGGAGCGCTCTTCGAGTTGGCGGAGGGTCAAGCCAGTAGCGAGCTTCTGCCGGACGAGTTCGGCGATGGTCGGCATGTGTCCGGAGGCTGGGTCAACCACTGCGTTGATCGACCCCTCTCGGTGGTGAACGGCTGCTGACTACAGTGCCTGCCAGGCCGCGGCTTGGCGTCTACGAAGGTAGAGGTAGCCGAACCATCCCATAACCCCATTCTCGGAACTACAAGTCGGTAATTGTGATCATGAGGCCTGCCAGCAGCGGCTGGGTCGCCCGGATGCGGCGCCTCGGCATCGGGGTGCCGGCAGAGCTGCGCGATGTCATCTCGCAGATAGGTGGGCGGCGCTGCCGCTGGTGGACAAGATGCCCGCGGTGACGGCCGAGATGAACAACCCCGCGCGATCGCACGGCCGTTCGCCGAAAGCCTCACTGCTCGCGCATCGGCACCCGTACCCCGCGCTCGGCGGCGACCTCGTCGGCGCGCGGGTAGCCGGCATCGACGTGCCGGATCACGCCCATCCCCGGGTCGTTGCTCAGCACCCGGGCCAGCTTCTCCGCGGCCAGCGGCGTGCCGTCGGCGACGCTGACCTGGCCCGCGTGGATCGAGCGGCCCATCCCCACCCCGCCGCCGTGGTGGATGGAGACCCAGGTGGCGCCACTGGCGACGTTGATCATCGCGTTGAGCAGCGGCCAGTCCGCGATCGCGTCGGAGCCGTCGGCCATCGCCTCGGTCTCCCGGTACGGCGAGGCGACCGAGCCCGCGTCCAGGTGGTCGCGCCCGATCACCACCGGCGCGCTGATCTCGCCCCGGGCGACCAGGTCGTTGAACGCCAGGCCAGCCTTGTCCCGCTCGCCGTAGCCCAGCCAGCAGATCCGGGCCGGCAGGCCCTGGAAGTGCACCCGTTCCTGCGCCATGGTGATCCACCGGCGCAGCGACTCGTTCTCCGGGAACAGCTCGAGCACCGCCCGGTCGGTGCGGGCGATGTCCTTCGGGTCGCCCGACAGCGCCGCCCAGCGGAACGGGCCCTTGCCCTCGGCGAACAGCGGGCGGATGTAGGCCGGGACGAAGCCGGGAAAGGCGAAGGCGCGGGAGTAGCCGGCCAGCTGGGCCTCGCCGCGGATGGAGTTGCCGTAGTCGAAGACCTCGGCGCCGGCGTCGGCGAAGCCCACCATCGCCTCGACGTGGCGGGCCATCGAGGCCCGGGCCCGTCCGGTGAACTCCTCCGGCTTGCGGGCGGCGTACTCCTTCATGTCCTCGAACTCGACCCCGATCGGCAGGTAGGCCAGCGGGTCGTGCGCGGAGGTCTGGTCGGTGACGATGTCGATCGGGGCGCCGTTGGCCAGCATTTGCGGCACCAGCGACGCGGCGTTGCCGAGCAGCCCGATCGACAGCGGCCGGCGGGCATCGCGGGCCTCTACCGCCAGGTCCAGCGCGTGCTGCAGGGAATCGGCCTGCACGTCGAGGTACCTGTGCTCGATCCGGCGCGCGATCCGGCTGGGGTCGCAGTCGATGCAGATCGCCACCCCGTCGTTCATGGTGACCGCCAGCGGCTGGGCGCCACCCATCCCGCCCAGGCCGGCGGTCAGCGTGATGGTGCCGGCCAGGGTGCCGTTGAACTTCTTCGCCGCCACCGCCGCGAAGGTCTCGTAGGTGCCCTGCAGAATGCCCTGGGTGCCGATGTAGATCCAGGAGCCGGCGGTCATCTGGCCGTACATGGTCAGCCCGAGCTGCTCCAGCCGGCGGAACTCCTCCCAGTTGGCCCAGTCGCCCACCAGGTTGGAGTTGGCGATCAGCACCCGCGGCGCCCACTCGTGCGTCTGCATCACCCCGACCGGACGGCCCGACTGCACCAGCAGGGTCTCGTCCAGCTTCAGGGTGGTGAGCGTCCGGACGATCGCGTCGTAGCTGTTCCAGTCCCGGGCCGCCTTGCCGGTGCCGCCGTAGACCACCAGGTCCTCGGGGTGCTCGGCCACCTCGGGATCGAGGTTGTTCATCAGCATCCGCAGCGGCGCCTCGGTCTGCCAGCCCAGCGCGCTGAGTTCGGTTCCGCGGGCCGCGCGGATCACCCGTGTCGAAGAAGTCATGGCTGCCATGGTGGCTCGTCCGGCTGCGGTTGGCCAGACCGGGGGTGGTGGCGCGGCGCGCGGCGGCCAGCGGGTGGGCGTCATCATGGTGGCGGATGAGGACGGGGGTACCTGGTGGCGGCACCACAGAACGACACGCGGGTCGATCGGCCAGCGGGAACGGCTGAGCAGGAGACGATGCCCCAGGCCGGTCCGGAGCCGGCTGCGGGCTCCCCGCTGGAGGCGGTCCGCTGGCCGGTGCGCACCGCCCGGCTCCAGCTACGGGTAGCTGTTCCCGGCGACGCCGAGACGACCTGGGGATATCGGCAGCTGGAGGCCGTCAGCAACTGGCTGACCAGCATGCCTGCCACGTTCGAGGAGTACCGCGCGATGTTCGCCGACCCTTCCCGGCTGGCGAATGCGCTGATCGTCGAACTCGACGGCGCGGTGATCGGCGACCTGATGGTCGCCGTCGAGGACGCCTGGTCACAGGCCGAGGTCGCCGAGCAGGCCCGCGGCGTGCAGGCCGAGCTCGGGTGGGTCTTCTCTCCCGACCACTCCGGACGCGGCTACGCCACCGAAGCGGTCCGCGAGCTGATCCGGCTGTGCTTCACCGAGCTGGGCCTGCGCCGGGTGACGGCCAACTGCTTCGCCGACAACGAGGCGTCGTGGCGGCTGATGGAGCGGGTCGGCATGCGCCGGGAGCTGTACACCGTCCGCGAGTCGCTGCACCGGTCCGGGGCGTGGCTGGACGGCATCGGCTATGCGTTGCTGGCCGACGAGTGGACGCCGCCGGACGGTGACCTCCCGCCCGGTCAGCCGTCGTAGGAGTCAACCACCAGCTCGGCCAGCGCCGGGATCAACCGCTGGGCGGCGTCCAGCGCCGGCAGCCCGGACGGCGCGGCGGCGCGCGGGGCTTACATATCGGACGCGCGGTGGAACAATGCACGTTCACGCCGGCTGACCAGGCAACGGTCCGGCGGAGGGCGTGACGTTTCCACTCGAGGCAGCGCCTCGACCGGCAGAAAAGTGACCGCTTGTGATCCGCTTCGACAAGGTTTCCAAGCATTATCCCGACGGCACGGTGGCCGTCGACTCACTGGACCTGGTGGCGCCTTCCGGGCAGATCACCGTGTTCGTCGGGCCGTCCGGCTGCGGCAAGACCACCTCGCTCCGGATGATCAACCGGATGATCGAGCCGACGTCGGGCAAGATCTGGCTTGACGACAAGGACACCTCGACCATCCCCACCCACGAGTTGCGCCGCCAGATCGGGTACGTGATCCAACACGCCGGGCTGTTCCCGCACCGGACGATCCTGGACAACATCGCCACGGTGCCGTTGCTGCTGGGTTGGGACCGCAAGAAGGCCCGGGCCCGCAGCCGGGAGCTGCTGGAACGGGTCGGCCTGCCCGGCCACTTCGCCGACCGCTACCCCGCCCAGCTGTCCGGTGGCCAGCAGCAGCGAGTCGGAGTGGCCCGTGCGCTGGCCGCCGATCCGCCGGTGATGCTGATGGATGAGCCATTCAGCGCAGTCGATCCAATCGCGCGCGATCAATTGCAGGAGGAGTTCCTGCGGCTGCAGAACGAGCTGGGCAAGACGATCGTGTTCGTGACCCATGACATCGACGAGGCGATCAAGCTCGGCGACCAGGTCGCGGTGCTGCGGGTCGGTGGCCGGCTGGCCCAGCTGGCCACCCCGGGACAGTTGCTGAGCGAGCCGGCCGACGCGTTCGTGGCGGCCTTCGTCGGCCGGGACCGTGGCTACCGGGCGCTGGGCTTCACCCCTGCCGGCAAGCTGGCCATCCGGGACGAGGCGACCATCGCGATGGGTTCGGCGCTGGCCGGCGCCGAATCCGCCGATGGCTGGCTGCTGGCCGTCGATGACCAGGGCGCGCCGCAGGGCTGGCTGCGGCTGGCCGAGGTAGACCGTGCGAAGTCCGTCACCGAGGACCTGCTGCACCGGGGCGGCACGGTGGCCGACCAGGACGGCTCGTTGCGTTCCTACCTGGACGCCTGCCTGTCCTCGCCGTCCGGGCGCGGGGTGATCGTGGACGGGACCGGCCGGCTGGCCGGCACCGTCACCGCCGCCGAGGTGCTGGCCGTGATCGAGCAGCGCTCGGCGGCCCAGCCGGCCGAGCAGCAACAGGCCGTCGGGCAACAGGCCGTCGGGCAACCGGTCGTTGAGCAACCCGTCGGGGGCAGCCAGTGATCCAGTACTTCAGGGACAACCAGGACCAGGTCCTCAACTGGCTGGCCTGGCATGCCTGGCTCTCGGCGCTGCCGCTGGTGCTGGGCCTGCTGATCGCGTTGCCGCTGGGCTGGCTGGCCCGCCGCTACCGCTGGCTCTACCCGCCGCTGGTGACGGTGGCCGGGCTGCTGTACACGATCCCCTCGCTGGCGCTGTTCATCCTGCTGCCGGGGCTGCTCAAGACCCGGATCCTGGATCCGAACAACGTGGTGGTGGCGCTGACGATCTACACCGTGGCGCTGCTGGTCCGGGTGGTGGCCGATGCGCTGGGCGCGGTGCCCAACGAGGTGCTGCAGGCTGCCACCGCCATGGGTTACCGCAGGATCGGCCGGTTGCTCAAGGTGGAACTGCCCATCGCGGTGCCGGTGATCGCGGCGGGGCTGCGGGTGGCGGCGGTGTCCAATGTCAGCCTGGTGTCGGTGGCGGCGCTGATCGGGGTTCCCGAGCTGGGCCAGCTGTTCACCAACGGCTTCCAGCTCAGCTACCAGGCCCCGATCCTGCTCGGCATCCTGCTGTCGGTGCTGCTGGCCCTGCTCTTCGACACCGTGATCCAGCTGGCGGCCCGCGTCCTGACGCCGTGGCGGCGGGCGGTGGCGCGATGATCACCGATATCTGGAACTGGCTTTCCGCCGCCGAGCACTGGCACGGTCCCGACGGCATCCCGATCCATCTGAAGGAGCACCTGCAGTACTCGCTGATCGCGCTGCTGATCGCCGCCGCGATCGCGTTGCCGCTCGGGCTGCTGATCGGCCACACCGGCCGCGGCGGCTTCGCGGTGGTAGCCATCGCCAACTCGTTCCGGGCGCTGCCGACGGTGGGCCTGCTCACCTTCTTCGTCATCCTGATCGCCCCGCACATCCACAGCACCGGGGAGGCGACCTACCTCATCCCGAGCGAGATCGTCTTGGTGTTGCTGGCCATTCCGTCCATGCTGACCAACACCTATGCCGGGGTCAGCGCGGTGGATCCGGCGGTGCGGGACGCGGCGCAGGGAATGGGGATGCGGGGCAGCCAGACGCTCTGGCAGGTGGAATTGCCCAATGCGCTGCCGCTGATCTTCTCCGGCATCCGCAGCTCGTTCCTGCAGGTGATCGCCACCGCGACGATCACCGCCTACGTGTCCCTCGGCGGGCTGGGCCGCTACCTGATCGACGGCCTTGCCCAGCAGGACTATCCGCAGATGGCTTCCGGCGCGGTGCTGGTCGCCGTGCTGGCCCTGCTGATCGACGTCGCGCTCGCGGTGGTCCAGCGCTACGCGGTGTCCCGGGGCATCACCGGCCGGTACTCCCGCAAGCGCATCGTCGACCCTGCGGAGCAGAAGGCGGTCATCGCCGCCGCCCCACTGACCTGAGCGGTCCGAGCCTTGCTGAGGGCTCGCACTATGATCTGGGCAAACGACAGGAGATTCGACATGACATCGATCCGTGCCCTGGCCGCGGCTGCCGTCGGCGCCGGCCTGCTGCTGGTCACCGCGTGTGGCAGCAGCTCCGACCCCACCGGCAAGGCCCCGGCCGGTGGCGGCGGCTCGACCGCTCCCACCGACACCATCGTGATCGGCTCGGCGAACTTCCAGGAGAACGTCGTGCTGGCCAACATCTACGCAGGCGCTCTCAAGGCCAAGGGCGTCAAGGTCAGCACCAAGCTCAACATCGGCACTCGCGAGACCTACATCCCGGCGGTGAAGGACGGCTCGATCGACCTGATCCCGGAGTACTCCGGCGTGCTGCTGCAGTACTTCGACAAGACCGCCACCGCGGTCAGCAATGCCGACGTCTATGCCGCCCTGCAGAAGGCCACCCCGCAGCCGCTGACCGTCCTGCAGCAGTCCGCCGCCGAGAACAAGGACGCCATCGTGGTCACCAAGGAGACCGCGGCCAAGTACAACCTGAAGTCGATCGCCGACCTGGCCGCCGTCGCGGACAAGCTCACGCTCGGCGCGGCCCCTGAGTTCCAGACCCGGCCCGACGGCGTTCCGGGCTTGGAGAAGTCCTACGGCGTGAAGTTCAAGACCTTCAAGAAGCTGGATCCTGGGGGCCCGCTCACCCAGAACTCCCTCAAGAACGGCCAGATCGACGCCGGTGACATCTTCACCACCGATCCGCTGATCGCCAAGAACGGCTGGGTCGTCCTGGAGGACCCGAAGAACCTCTACACCGCGCAGAACGTGGTGCCGCTGATCAACAGCACCAAGGCCTCGGCCACGGTGAAGTCGGCCCTGGACGCGGTGTCGGCCAAGCTCACCACCGATGACCTGATCAAGCTGAACGAGCAGGTGTCGCTGGAGAAGCAGAGCCCCGAGACGGTGGCCCAGAAGTGGCTCGCCGACGCCGGGCTGGTTTAGCGCCGGCCTGCGTTGACTCGAAGCTGACCGGCGATGGCCGACCAGCCGTCCTTCGACCGGATGTGGGACGAGCTCAGCCCGATCGGCCGGTCGGCCGCTACCGGTGGCTACCGGCGGTTCGCCTGGACGCGCGCCGACCATGACCTGCGGGAGTGGTTCGCCGGCCAGGCGGCCACCCGCGGCCTGTCGCTGGTGCTGGACCGCGCCGGCAACCAGTGGGCGTGGTGGGGGGAGCCGTCGTCCGGGCAGCGTGGGGTGGTGATCGGCAGCCATCTGGACTCCGTCCCCGACGGCGGCGCCTTCGACGGTCCGCTGGGCGTGGTGTCGGCGTTCGCTGCCGTGGACGCCCTGCGGAGCCAGGGCGTCCAGCCCCGCCGGCCGATCGGCATCGTCAACTTCGGTGACGAGGAGGGCGCCCGGTTCGGCATCGCGTGCGCCGGGTCCCGGCTGATCACCGGCGCGCTGGCCGCCGACCGGGCGCGGGCGCTGTCCGACGCCGACGGAACCAGCATGGCGGTGGCGATGCGCGCGGCCGGACTGGACCCCGACGGCGTCGGCGCCGACCGGGACACCCTCGACCTGATCGGCTGCTTCGTCGAGCTGCACGTCGAGCAGGGCCGCGGACTGGTGGAGCTGGGGCAGCCCGTCGCGGTGGGCTCGCAGATCTGGCCGCACGGCCGTTGGCGGATCGAGCTGCCCGGCGAGGCCAACCATGCCGGGACCACCCGGCTGGCCGATCGCCGGGACCCGATGCTGGCCTACGCACGGCTGATCCTGGCGGCGCGGGAGGCGGCCGAGCGCCGGAACTCGGTGGCCACCATGGGCAAGGTCAGCGTGTTCCCCAACGGGGTCAACGCGATCCCGTCCCAGGTCACCGCCTGGCTCGATGCCCGCGGCCCGGACGCCGAGCAGGTGCTGGCGGTGGTGGCCGAGCTGCGCGCGCTGGCCGGCGACGCCGGGGGCAGCCTGGAGCAGGAGTCCTGGACGGAGGCCACCGGCTTCGATCCAGGCCTTGCCGCCCGGGTCGGTTCGGTGCTGCCCGACGCCCCGGTGCTCGGCACCGGGGCAGGACACGACGCCGGCATCCTGGCCAACGCAGGCGTTCCCACCGCCATGCTGTTCGTCCGCAATCCCACCGGTGTCTCGCACTCGCCGGCCGAGCACGCCGAGGCCTCGGACTGCCACGCCGGCGTCCGGGCGCTCACCTCGGTGGTGGCGGAGCTTGCCGGATGACCGGCTACTGCCGGCTGACCAGCGGGGCCGGATGACCAGCTACTGGGCGCCCTACGGCTGGCTGCCCGGCGGCGTGGCGGAGCAGGTCAGGCTGGTCGCCGAGGGCGGCCGCTGGGCGCGCGTCGAGGCCGGGACGCCCCCGGCGGATCAGGACGTCCGGCTGCCCGGCCTGGTGCTGCCGGGGTTCGCCAACACCCACTGCCATGCCTTCCATCGCGCGTTGCGCGGCCGTACCCACGGCGACGGAGGCACCTTCTGGACCTGGCGGGACCGGATGTACGCCCTGGCCCGGCGGCTGGAGCCGGAGGGCTACTACCGGCTGGCCCGGGCCGTCTACGCCGAGATGGCGCTGGCCGGCGTCACGGTGGTGGGTGAGTTCCACTACCTGCACCACCGGGCCGACGGCAGCCGCTACCCCGACCCGAACGCCTTCGGGCACGCGCTGCTGAGGGCGGCGGGCGACGCCGGCATCCGGATCACCCTGCTGGACACCTGCTACCTCAGCGGCGGCCTGGGACCGGCCGGGCACCTGCCGCTGGAGGAGGTGCAGCGCCGGTTCGGCGACGGCTCCGCGGCCGGCTGGCAGCAGCGGGTGGCTCAGCTTGCCCAGGCGGAGTCCGACGGCGTCCGGATCGGCGCGGCGATCCACTCGGTCCGGGCGGTGCCGGCCGGGGAGCTCGGCCCGGTGGTCGTGGCCGCCGCGGGCCGGCCGTTGCACGTCCACGTCTCCGAGCAGCCGGTCGAGAACGAGGCCACCCGCGGGTACTACGGCTGCACCCCTACCGAGCTGCTGGCCGCGCACGGCTTCGGTGGCCCGCTGCACACCGCCGTGCACGCCACCCATCTCAGCGACGACGACATCGCGCTGTACGGGCGGACCGGCACCAACGTCAGCTTCTGCCCGACCACCGAGCGCGATCTGGCCGACGGCATCGGGCCGGCGCCGCAGCTGGCGGCCGCGGGTGCGCCGATCACGCTGGGCAGCGACCAGAACGCCAGCGTGGACCTGCTCGAGGAGGCCCGCGCGCTGGAGCTCGACGCCCGGCTGGCCACCCTGCAGCGCGGCCGGTTCAGCCCGGCGGCGCTGGTCGAGGCGCTGACCCGGGCCGGTCACGCCAGCCTGGGCTGGCCCGACGCCGGGCAGTTGGCGCCCGGCCAGCGGGCCGACCTGGTGGCGCTGCGGCTGGACACCGTCCGGACCGCCGGCGCGCTGCCCGAGCAGCTGGTGCTGGTGGCCGGCGCCGCCGACGTCGACACGGTGCTGGTCGACGGCCGGGTGGTGGTGTCCGGTGGCCGGCACGTCCTGGGCGACGTGGCCGGCCTGCTGGCCGAGGCGATCGCCCCGTTGTGGGCCTGACCAGGGTTAGGACGTGAGCCGGGTCGGGCCGAGCCGCAGGGCGGCCGGGGCAGCGGCCGGCACCGCGGGACGGACCGGTGGCACCGGGTCCAGCCGGCGATAGGGCTGGCCCAGCGGCGGGCGCGGATCGGGCTCGCCGCTGTTGGGCCAGAGCGCCACGGCCCGCTCGGCCAGCGCGGTGATCGACAGCGACGGGTTGACGCCCAGGTTGGCCGACAGCGCCGAGCCGTCCACCACATGCAGGCCGCCGTAGCCGTAGAGCCGGTGATAGGGGTCGATCACCCCGGTCTCGGCGGAGTCGGAGATCGGGCAGCCGCCGATGAAGTGGGCGGTCATCGGCACGTTGAACAGGTCGCCCCAGGTGCCGCCCGGCGCCCCGCCGATGTTGTCGGCCAGCTGGCGGGCGGCCTGGTTGGCCACCGGGATCCAGGACGGGTTGGGCTCCCCGATGCCCTGGGTCGAGGTCAGCTTCGGACGTCCGAGCCGGCGCTTGCGCAGCCGCACGGTGATCGAGTTGTCCAGCGACTGCATCACCAGCAGGATGATGGTCCGCTCCGACCAGTGCCGGGGCACCACCGTCCGCAGGATGACCTTCGGATTGCGCGCTGCCACCTGGAGCCATTGCCGGAGCCGGCTGCCTGGGCTGCCGCCCTCGGTGAGCGCGGTGCTCAGCAGCCCCATCGCGTTGCTGCCCCGGCCGTAGCGGACCGGCTCGATATGGGTGTCGGGGTCCGGGTGCCAGGACGAGGTGATGGCGACGCCCCGGGTGTAGTCGGCGCGGGGGTCGTCGGTGACGGCGCCGAGCAGGGCTTCGGAGTTCGTCCGGGTCAGCTGCCCCAGCCGGGCGGAGATCCTGGGCAGCGTGCTGGCCCGCAGCTGGTGCAGCAGCTTCTGGGTGTTGTAGGCCCCGGCCGAGAACACCACCTGCTGAGCGGTGTACTCCCGGCTGTCGCGGCGGGGACGCCAGCTGCCGGTGGCCGTCGCGGTGACCAGGTAGCCACCGCCGGTGGCCGGCCGGACGCCGGTCACGGTGGTCAGCGGGTGGACGGTGGCGCCGGCCCGCTCGGCCAGCGCCAGGTAGTTCGTGGTCAGGGTGTTCTTGGCTCCGTGCCGGCACCCGGTCATGCACTCGCCGCACTCGATGCAGCCGGTGCGCTCGGGCCCGGCGCCGCCGAAGAACGGGTCCGGCACCCGCTGGCCGGGCTCCTTGCGGCCGTCCCTGCCGAAGAACACCCCGACCGGGGTCGGGCCGAAGGTGTCGCCCTTGCCGAACTGCTCGGCCAGCCGCTTCATCTCGACATCCGCGGGTGTGATGGTGGGATTGGCCACCACCCCCAGCATCTTCTTCGCCTGGGCGTAGCAGGGCGCCAGCTCCGAACGCCAGTCGGTGATGTGCGCCCACTGGGGATCGGAGTAGAACGGCTCGGGCGGCTCGTACAGGGTGTTGGCGTAGTTCAGCGACCCGCCGCCGACGCCGGCCCCGGCCAGGATCACCACGTTCTTGAGCAGGTGGATCCGCTGGATGCCGGTCAGGCCGAGCCTCGGCGCCCAGAGGAAGTTGGCCAGGTCCCAGGAGGTCCGGGGCAGCGTGTCCGCGTCGAAGCGGCGGCCGGCCTCGAGCACGCCGACCCGGTAGCCCTTCTCGGTCAGGCGCAGCGCCGTCACGCTGCCCCCGAACCCCGACCCGATCACCAGCACGTCGAAGTCGAAGGCCTGCGCGGACGGGTTCAGCTCCGCCTGTGTGACTGCCATGTGCTGATTCCTTAACACCTATTGCATAGATAAATTGTCTACGCGCGTCTATTCCGCGGGCTCACCGGCTACCGCGGCCCACTGGACGGTCAATTCGCCGAGCCGGTGGCGCCGCGGAGTGCTCAATACCGGCCAGTCTGCAGTCATGGTGGCGGCCATTGCCTGCCAGCGCTGCCGTGGCCCGAACGCGGCCAGCGGAGCGTGCAGGTCCCAGGCAGCGTCCATCGCCCGCAGCAGCCGGTGGATCGGCTCACCCGGCACGTTGCGATGGATCAGCGCCTTGACCAGCCGATCGGCGACCTCCGAGGGTCGCCGAAGGTGCTCCAGCCGGCAGCTCAGGGTCAGGCTCCGCGGGCCGTCGGCGTCCAGCAGCACCCAGCTGGCCCGCCTGCCCAGCTCGTCGCTGGTGCCCTCGACGATCACGCCGCCGGGCGCCAGCTGCCGTTGCATCCGCTGCCACGCGTCGGCCACCGCGGCCGGCGGGTACTGCCGCAGCACGTTCGCCGCCCGGACCAGAACCGGATGCCGGCCGGCCAGCTCGAAACCGCCCAGCCCGAAGCTCAGCCCGGGCCCGCTTGCCGGCTGGGCGGCGGCCACCCGCTCGGGGTCGATCTCCAGGCCGAGCACCTCGACGTCGGGCCGGCTCCGGCGCAGCCTGCCCAGCAGCTCCACGGCGGTGACCGGGCTGTGGCCGAAGCCGAGATCGATCACCAGCGGCACGGCCGCCCGGCGCAGCGGCTCGGCGAGCTCGGCTGCGATCCAGTTGTCCATCCGGCGCAGCCGATTCGGATTGGTGGTGCCCCGGGTCGGCATCCCCAGGGCCCTGGCCCGGCCGGCTGCCAGCCGGGGCTGCTTGGTCACGAGCGCCGATTCTTCCCGATCCTCGGGCTTGCGGCGCGTCCTGGGCGCTGCCGCGGAACACCTAAACTTGATTGCTGTGCCTACCACCCTTGCCGAGCTGACGACGCTGCGGTTGGGAGGCCCCGCCGGCCGGGTCGAGGTAGCTGCCAGCAGCGACGAGCTGGTGCGGCTGGTGGCGGCCGCGGATGCCGCGGGGGAGCCGGTCCTGCTGGTCGGCGGCGGGTCGAACCTGGTGGTGGGGGACGCCGGCTGGCCGGGGCTGGTGATCCGGGTCGCCTCGGACACGATCAGCCGGGAGGAGTCCGACGGCGCACAGCTCGTCACCGTCGCCGCCGGGGTTCCCTGGGACGATCTGGTGGCCGCGACCGTCGCCGACGGGCTCGCCGGGCTGGAGACCATGTCGGGCATCCCCGGATCGACCGGGGCGACGCCGGTGCAGAACGTCGGCGCCTATGGCTCCGAGGTGGCCGACGTGCTCACCGGCCTGCGGGTCTATGACCGGCTGGAACGGATGGTGCAACCCTGGGGGCCGGAGCGGTGCGAGTTCGGCTTCCGCACCTCGGCGTTCAAGCACACCGACCGCTTCGTGGTGCTGGATGTGACCTTCCGGCTGACGCGCAGCCCGCTGTCCGCACCGGTCCGGTACCTGGAGCTGGCCCGCCGGCTGGGCATCGAGCCGGGCCAGAGCGCCCCGCTTGCCGACGTCCGCGACACCGTGCTGGACCTTCGTCGTTCCAAGGGCATGGTGCTGGATGAGGCCGACCACGACAGCTGGAGCGTCGGGTCGTTCTTCGTCAACCCGTTGCTGGACGAGGTGCCGGCCGCGGCCGAGGGCTGCCCCCGCTGGCAGACCGACGGCCGGACCAAGCTATCGGCCGCCTGGCTCATCGAGCAGGCCGGTTTCTGCCGGGGCTGGGGCCTGGATCGCGGCCGCGGCACGGTGTCGGTCTCGACCAAGCACACCCTGGCCCTGACCAATCGCGGCGGGGCCACCACGGCGGAGTTGCTGGAGCTTGCCGCCGAGATCCGGGACGGCGTCCAGGCCAGATTCGGCATCCGGCTCGGGCCAGAGGCGCACCTGAGGAATTGTGCTTTCTAAACTATCCGATACGGTGCGTATGTGGGCCGTCGACCGGCTAACGTATTAAGCCACATCGGACACCACGAATTGCGAGGATCGGGTTGGCCAGCGATCGCGTAACCTTCGCTGCTGTCCTCCGAATTCCCGAATTCCGAGTGCTGTGGGTGGCTGACGCCCAGTCGGCGATCGGAGACCAGCTCGCCCGGGTCGCGCTCTCGGTGCTGGTGTTCGAGCGAACCGCCTCCGCACTGCTCACCGCCCTTGCCTACGCCCTGACCTTCGTGCCGGCGATGCTCGGCGGGGTGCTGCTGTCCGGGCTTGCCGACCGGCTGCCCCGGCGCCAGGTGATGATCGGCTGCGACCTGATCCGGGCCGTGCTGCTGGGATGCATGGCCATCCCACGGGTGCCGATCTGGCTGCTCTGCTCGCTGCTGGTGGTGGCCGTGCTGACCGAAGCCCCGTTCATGGCGGCGGAGTCCTCGCTGATGCCGATCATCCTGGACGGCGAGTACTACATCGTGGGCACCGGCCTGCGCACCATCACCAACCAGGTGGCCCAGCTGGCCGGCTTCGCAGGTGGCGGCCTGGTCATCGCGCTGATCGGCGCCCGGGCCGGCCTTGCCCTCGACGCGGCGACCTTCGCGTTGTCGGCGGTGTTGATCAGGCTCGCGGTCAAGGCCCGGCCGGCGGCGATCGCCGAACCCTCGGCGCAGCACAGCGTCGGCCCGGGCGTCCTGAGTGGGGTGGTCTCGGGCCTGCGGCTGATCTTCCACGACCCGAGGCTGCGTATCCTGCTCGGGCTGTCCTGGCTGGCGGGCCTGTATGTGGTGCCCGAAGGGGTGGCCGCCCCCTACGCCTACGACCTCGACCACGGCGCCGTCGCCACCGGCCTGCTGATGGCCTCGATGCCGGCCGGCACCGCGCTCGGTACGTACCTGTGGGTTCGGTTCGTCCCCACCGAGCAGCGTCCGCGCTGGATGGGGCCGATGGCTGCCGCGGTCGGGCTGCCGCTGGCGTTGTGCGGCCTGCATCCCAACCTGGTCCTGTCACTGGTGCTGTGGACGGTGGCTGGGCTGTTCTTCGGCTACCAGGTCCAGGTGATCACCGAGTTCGTCCGTACGGTGCCCGACCAGCAGCGCGGCCAGGCGATCGGCATCGCCTCGTCCGGGTTGCTGGCCGTGCAGGGATTCGGGATCCTGCTCGGCGGCGCGGTCGCCGGCCTGTGGGGAGTCAACGCAGCCGTCGCGAGCGCCGGCCTGCTGGGCACGGCGCTCGCCGTGGGCCTGTCCTGGAGTTGGCATCGCGCCAGTCCGGCGCGGCTGCATCCACAAGTGGCGGAACCGATCCGGCTGGCGGCGTCGGTCGAGGACCGGGTGGCCGAGGACCGGGTGGCCGAGGAGCGGGTGGCCGGGGATCTGGTGGCCGGGGATCTGGTGGCGAAGGATGTGGTGGCCGAGAACCGGGTGGCCGAGGACCGATCCTCGGCCTGAGACCGGTTCGGTTCCGGCCGGCGCGGTTGGGCTTTCCGGGGGATTCTGCGGGGCTTCCTCGGGGGTTCTGTGGGGGCGTCCTCAGGGGTTAGCGGGACGGCTTGCCGGGGATCAGGACCAGCGCCAGTTGCGGAGCAAGGTGGACCCTCCTTCGGGGTAGCTGGGACGATGAGCTGTTGATCAGGGCCAGCGCCAGGGTCGATCACGCGACCTTTCCTATGACCTCAATCGGATGGGCTGCCCATTGGTTTAGGGCCAGCGCCAGTTATCGAGCATGTCCGCGCCTCCTTTCCACGGCTTTAGGGTGATTAGGTGGAGGTATCAGCTAGTATCCGGGGATTCTCTGCATATGAGCAGTTGTCAGGATGACAACCGGACGGCGATCCACTAGCTTTCGATGCAGGAACAACCGGGTGGGGTGTATGTCTCGAACAGCACGCGGCACACCGATATCGCCGCTGGCCAGGGTCCGCTCGTGGGACCTGTGGGCCACCCCGCGGGCGATGTTGGCTTTCGTGCTCGCGGTCGACGCCCTGATGTTCCTAGTGTCTTTGTGTCTCATAATCAACACTGAGCCTGTTGTCTCGGATGTTGCCCGGCTCGGGATCTTGCTCGCGTTGTGGGTTGTTTTCGAGGAGATCTCGAATCGAATTGCCCGCTTACGGGTGAGATTGGCAGCATACGGCCACGTCGATATGACCTCGGTGTGGACGTTCGCCGGGGCGCTGGTCCTGCCGCCGGCCCTCGCTGTGCTGCTCTGTGTGGTCGTGCTCGGTTATGCCTGGATCCGCCACGAACGGCATAGTGGCATGCGGGCGTACCGGCAGGTGTTCGGCGCCGCCGTGGTGATCGCCTCATGCCTGACCTCCCGGCTCGTGCTGAACCTCTTCACCACCGGGATCGACGAGTCGGCGCAGGCGTTCCGGGCCATCTTCGCCGTCGTGGTGGCCATGCTGGTCTACGCGACCGTCAACTTCGTCGTCCTGTTCCTGGCCATCTACCTGGCGGTCCGCCCGGTGAAGCTCGGCGACCTGCTGGAGAACCGGCAGGACGTGACGCTGGAGTTCGCGACCCTGTGCCTCGGTGGGCTGACCGCGCTGGCGCTGGCGTACCAGCCGCTGTGGAGCGTGCTGGTGGTGCCGCCGCTGTTCGTCCTGCAGCGCAGCGTGCTCACCAAGCAACTGGAGATCGCGGCCACCACCGACGCCAAGACCGGGCTGCTCAACGCCGCGGCCTGGCAGCACATGGCGCAGCGCGAGCTGGCCCGGGCGCATCGGGAGCACGAGTCCGCCGCCCTGCTCATCATCGACATGGACAACTTCAAGCTGGTCAACGACACCCACGGCCACATCGCCGGTGACGCCGTGCTCCGGGCGGTGGCCGACAGCCTGGTCCACGAGCTGCGCCAGTACGACGCGATCGGCCGCTTCGGCGGCGAGGAGTTCGTCGCGGTCCTCTGCGGGGTGGACGAGCTGACCGCGGTCGGCATCTCCGAGCGGGTCCGGCAGCAGATCCAACTGCTCCAGGTGGCCGCCCCGGTGCAGGGGCAGCCGCCGATGACGGGATTGTCGGCCTCGATCGGGATCAGCTGCTATCCCGAGCACGGCGCCGAGCTGGAGGACCTGCTGCACGCCGCGGACTCCGCGCTGTACGCGGCCAAGCGGGCCGGCCGCAATCGTGTCGTGGTGTGCCCGCTGTAGGGAACACGGAGCACACCTTGGTTGCCATTCAGCCACTGTGTGAGATCTGGCCCGTCCCGCTCGGTGAATCTGGCTCCTATTCTGTGTTCGAATGAGCACCTGGTGTATCCGGTGGCCGGTTCAACGGCTACCGTGTCACCGAAGGTGAGGTAGATCCAGAACGTGTCAAATGTCCAGGCCCCCTCGCGCGTCACGTTTGTCGATGTGCTGCGGTTTCCTGAGTTCCGGGTGCTCTGGCTCGCCGATGCCCAGTCGATGGCCGGCGACCAGCTTGCTCGGGTCGCTCTGTCGGTGCTGGTGTTCGAACGGACCGCGTCGGCGCTGCTGACCGCGGTGACCTATGCCTTGACCTTCCTGCCCGCGCTGATCGGTGGCGCCCTGCTGGCCGGGCTTGCCGACCGGATGCCCCGCCGCCGGGTGTTGATCGCCGGGGACCTGATGCGCGCGGTGCTGCTCGCGATGATGGCGATCCCGGGAACGTCGCTCTGGCTGGTCTGCGCCCTGCTGGTGCTCGTGGTGCTCGTCGGCTCGCCGTTCAGCGCCGCGGAGTCCGCGCTGCTTCCCGAGATCCTGCCCGGTGAGACCTACATCGTCGGGACGGGTCTGCGGACCATCACCAACCAGCTGGCGCAGCTGGGCGGATTCGCCTTCGGCGGGATCGCGGTGGCGACGATCGGCGCCCGGGCCAGTCTCGCCATCGACGCGTTCACCTTCGCGGTATCGGCGTTGCTGATCACTCTCGGCGTTCGCCGCCGGCCTGCGCCGGCCAGGCAGTCCGGCGACGGCGAGCCGAGCTACCTGGCCTCGGTCACCGCCGGCGCCAAGCTGGTCGCCAAGACCCCGAAGCTGCGGACGCTGCTCGGATTCTCCTGGCTGCTGGGCCTCTACGTGGTTCCCGAGGGAGTGGCGCCGCCGTATGCGCACTCACTCGGCGCCGGCGCCGCCGGTGTCGGGCTGCTGATGGCTGCCTGCCCGACCGGCACCGCCATCGGCACCTACCTGTTCATCAGGCTGGTGCCGAGCGCGTCCCGGCCGGCCTGGATGCCCCCCCTCGCGATCATCGGCGGCCTGCCGCTGGTGGTCTGCTGGCTGCGTCCGGGAATCGCGGTGTCCATCGTGCTCTGGGCGATCAGCGGCGCCGCCACTGCGTATCAGGTCCAGGTCGTCACCGAGTACATCCGCGCCATCCCGGACAACAGGCGGGCCCAAGCGGTCGGCGTCGCCGCGTCGGGCCTGCTTGCTGCCCAGGGAATCGGGATCCTGCTGGGAGGGATAGTGGCGAGCCGGTTCGGGGCTGCCTCGGCGGTGGGCCTGGCGGGCGGAGTAGCGGCGGGGCTCGCGGTGTGGTTCACCGTGCTCTGGGCCAGGGTGAGTAGCCAGAGCTGATCGGCGCCGTCCGGGCGCAGCTTTCCGCAAGCGATTACCAGCTGTGGTTGTCCATGGGGGAGCCTCTTCGTTCGGTCGGGGCCAGGCGCAGTGGGGTCGGGCTACTACCAGCTGTGGTTGTTCATGACGGGGGCGCCCTTTCGTTCGTGGGTCCGGACGGGGCGCTCAGTCAGGGCGGGCTGCCAGTTGTGGTTGTTCACGTGGGGCCTGCTTTCGGGGGTTTGATCGGCGGCCGGGGAGATCTCCCAAGACATCCGCCAGATCTTTTTTGGCTGGGACGTATTTTTTCGACCTGCGCCGAGCTCTACCTACCGTGGTTGTACATTTTTATCCTCCTTGCCTGAGTTATGCGCATATAAGATTACTGTGAGCATCCTGCCACAGAACTGCTGCAAGGTCATGGCCAGACAAGGCAGGAGGTAAGTTGCCAGTCCGGCCATAAGTGCGCTATAGGGCGCCGTGGTCACAGATCTTACGTAGGTCGGTCGCTCTCTGTCACCCATCTGCCGCCTCCGGCCGATACGGTGACACACTGCTACGAAGCCGTTACTGTGAAGGCTCGCAGCACGCGATTGGTCTGGAGTACAAACGGGATGACGGTGGCTCTGCCGGAACCGGGGAAGCGCAGCAAGCTGGCGCCCCGGTCCTGGGAGCTGTGGTCACTGCCCAACGATCTCCTGCGGTACCTGTTGCTTGCCGAGCTGGCGGCCGTCGTCTGGACGGTCGCCGCCGTGGTGACCCAGACGGTGGACCGTACGGATCTGATGCGGTTCGGGATGCTGGCCGCCCTGTTCGCCGCCTTCCAGCTGATCTCCCCGCGCATCGAGCGGATGCGGATCCGGATGGCTGACAGCCATCGGGTCGACATGACCTCGGTCTGGACCTTCGCTGGCGTCATCGCCCTGCCCCCGGGCTTGTCGGCTCTGCTGGCGCTGTTGATCGCGCTGGCCATGTCCGTGCTCCGGCTGCGCGCCGGCGTTCGCCTGTACCGCCAGGCATTCAACGCCGCGAACGTGGTGCTGCCCTGCCTCACCAGCTCCGCGGTGCTGCACATGACCACGTCGCACCTGGACGGCATGTCCGGCAGCGCCAGCGAAGCCGCGATCGTGCTGCTGACCATGGTCATCTACACCGCGGTCAACACCACCATGACCGCCGGAGCCATCTTCCTCGCGGCGCGGCCGCTGCCGGTCCGCGCGCTGTTCGGCACCGCCGAGGAGAACGGCCTCGAGGTGGCGACCCTGTGCCTGGGTGGCATGACCGCGCTGACGGTGATGTACACGCCGTGGCTGACCGCCCTCAGCATCGTCCCGATGGTGGTCCTGCAACGGGGCGCGCTGATCAAGCAGCTCGAAGTGGCCGCCACCACCGACCCGAAGACCGGGCTGCTCAACGCCGTGGCCTGGCGCCAGGTCGCGCAGAAGGAGCTGGCCCGTGCTGCCCGGGACCGGCACACCGTGGCGGTGATGATCATCGATATGGACCGGTTCAAGGAAGTCAACGACACCCACGGGCACCTGGTCGGCGATGCCGTCCTGGTCGCGGTCGCCGAACGGCTGACCGCTGAGCTGCGCCAGTACGACAGCATCGGCCGATTCGGCGGTGAGGAGTTCGTCGCGATCCTGCCCGAGGTCGACCTGGCCACCGCACGGGCCGTCAGCGACCGGATCCTGGCCAGGGTGCGCGAGCTCGAGGTCTTCAGCCCGGACGCGCCGGCGGTGCCGCTCGGCGGCTTCTCCGCGTCGATCGGCCTGGCGCTCTACCCGGACAGCGCCGGCGACGTCGAGAGCCTGTTGCACGTGGCTGACAGCGCGTTGTACGCGGCCAAGAGCGCCGGCCGCGACCGGGTGGAATCCGTCACCCTCTGACGGCTCTGGTGCTCGGACGGGCTCTGCTTGCTCGGACGGCTTTGCTTGCTCGGACGGCTTTGCTCTGACGGGGGTTCAGCCGCGTGAGGCGGTCAGCGGCGCCGGTCGAGCTTGTACGGGGCGGCCTGGGCCAGCGGCTTGACCACTGCCAGGTCGATGTTCACGTGCGCCGGCCGGGTGGCCACGAAGGTGATCACGTCCGCCACGTCCTCGGCGGTCAGCGGCTCGGCGACCCCGTCGTAGACCGCGGCGGCGCGGGCGGCGTCGCCGCGGAAGCGCACCAGTGAGAACTCCTCGGTGGCGACCAGGCCGGGCGCGACCTCCGACACCCGGATCGGTCGGCCGTTCAGCTCCAGCCGCAGAGTCTCCATCATCGCGCGGGCGGCGTACTTGGCTGCCGAGTAGCCGGCCCCGCCCTCGTAGACCGAGTAGCCGGCGATCGAGCCGGTGAGCACGATATGGCCGCCGGAACCGGCCTCCAGCGCCGGCAACAGGGACTGGGTCACCCGCATCGCGCCCAGCACGTTGGTCTGGAACATGGTCAGCCAGTCCGCCGGATCGGCCTCGGCGACCGGTTCCAGCCCGACCGCCCCGCCGGCGTTGTTCACCAGCAATGCCAGGCCATCGCGCTCGGCGTTCACCCGGGCGGTCAGCTCGGCCACCGAGTCCGCCGACGTGACATCGAGGGTGACCGCGGTGATCGCCGGGCTGGCGGCCGCCACCTCCGCGAGCCGGTCCACCCGCCGGGCGCACGCCCACACGGTGAAGCCGGCCGAGGCGAGCTGCCGGGCGGTCGCCGCGCCGATCCCGCTGGACGCCCCGGTCACCACTGCCAGTCCGCGCGAGGTTGCCATGGCTCCATTCTCACCGATCTGGGCAGGTGCGGCATGATCGGGGGTGGTTCGGTGTTGTGGGTCGACAGAGCTGGGCCAGGCAGCGGCGAACCAGGGGGCGATGTGCGACAGGGCGTGCGACGCGAGATGTCAGCGCGGGTAGCAAGGCACGGCACATTGCCGAAACGGGTAGCCACCCTCAGCGTGCACACCTCACCTCTGGAACAGCCGGGCGGCGGCGATGCCGGCGGCATGAACGTCTACATCCTGGAGACGGCGCGCCGGCTGGCCGACTCCGGCGTCGAGGTGGAGATCTTCACCCGGGCCACCTCCTCCGGGCTGCCCCGGGTGGTCGAGGTCGAGCCGGGGGTGATCGTCCGGCATGTGACGGCCGGGCCCTTCGAGGGACTGTCGAAGCAGGACCTGCCGGGCCAGCTGTGTGCCTTCACCGCGGCGGTGCTGCGGGCCGAGGCCCAGCACGAGCCGGGTTGGTACGACGTCGTGCACTCGCACTACTGGCTGTCCGGCCAGGTCGGGTGGCTGGCGCGGGAACGGTGGGGCGTCCCGCTGGTGCACACCGCCCACACGCTGGCCCGGACCAAGAACGCGTACCTGGCCGCCGGCGATGCCCCCGAGCCGCTGGCCCGGATCGTGGGCGAGCAGCAGGTGGTCGCGGAGGCGGACCGGCTGATCGCCAACACCGAGGACGAGGCCAAGGAGCTGATCAACTGGTACGACGCCGACCCCACCCGCATCGTGACCGTCCCGCCCGGCGTGGATCTGGACATCTTCCGTCCCCGGGTGGCCCGGCCAGCCCGCGACCGGCTGGGCATCGCGCAGCACGCGCTGGTGCTGCTGTTCGTCGGGCGGTTGCAGCCGCTGAAGGCGCCGGACGTCCTGCTGCGGGCCGTGGCCCGGCTGGTCGAACTGGACCCGGAGCTCGCGCGGCGGCTGCAGGTGGTCATCGTGGGCGCGCCGAGCGGCTCGGGCGTCAATGACCCGCTGGCCCTGTCACGGCTGGCGTCGGAGCTGGGGATCGCCGACCGGGTGCGGTTCGAGCCGCCGGCTTCGCGGTCCCGGCTGGCGGACTTCTACACCGCGGCGGATCTGACGGTGGTGCCCAGCTACAACGAGTCCTTCGGCCTGGTGGCGCTGGAGTCCCAGGCGTGTGGTGTGCCGGTGGTGGCCGCGGGGGTGGGTGGCCTGCGGACCGCGGTGGCGGACGGCCGGACCGGGGCGCTGGTGGGCAGCCATCGCACCGAGGACTGGGCCGACGTCCTGGGTGGGTTGCTGCGCGCGCCCCAACGGCGGGCCGCGCTGGGTGTGGCTGCCCGGCTGCATGCCGAGCAGTTCTCCTGGCGGCACACCGCGGACGGCCTGCTGGCCGCGTACCGGGATGTGGTCGCCGACTTCGGATCGCTCGCGCTCACCGGCTCGGACTCGCGGTGACTGCTGGGTCGATGGGCAGGCCATGACCGCCGACCAGCCCGACTATGCCGACCAGCAAGGCCAAGCCGACCAGCAGGATCAAGCCGTCGCCGCGATCAGGCAGGCGCTCGCCGAGGCCGAGGTGGAGCACCAGGAGCCGCAGCCCGGCGCGTTCGTGGTGAACCTGCCCGGGCAGAAGCGGCTGAAGACCGCCTGTTGGCTGGTGGTCGGCAGCCAGGGGCTGGCGGTCGAGGCGTTCGTGGTGCGCAAGCCCGACGAGAACGTGGCCCAGGTGCACGGCTGGCTGCTCGCGCACAACGCCCGGATGTTCGGGGTGTACTGGTCGATCGACGACAGCGGCGACATCTACCTGACCGGCCGGTGGCCGCTGGCCGCGGTGACGCCGCAGTCGGTCGACCGGCTGCTCGGCGTGGTGCTCGACTATGCCGACTCGGCGTTCAACACGCTGCTGGAGCTGGGCTTCGGGTCCTCGATCAAGCGGGAATGGGCCTGGCGGGAGAGCCGGGGCGAGTCGATGGCCAACCTCGCCGCCTTCGAGGGCTTCGTCAAGCGCGCTCGCTGAGCGCCGGCAGTGACCTGGCAGGATTGGCTCCATGACCGCCACCCTCGTGCTGCTTCGTCATGGTGAGAGCGACTGGAATCGCAAGAACCTGTTCACCGGCTGGGTCGATGTCGACCTGACCCAAGCCGGCGTGGCCGAAGGCAAGCGGGCGGGGGAGCTGCTGCGCGAGCACGGGCTGGCGCCTGGGGTGGTGCACACGTCGCTGCTGCGCCGGGCGATCCGGACCGCGCAGATCGCGCTGGATACCGCCGACCGGCACTGGATCCCGGTGCGGCGCAGCTGGCGGCTCAATGAGCGCCACTACGGCGCGCTGCAGGGCAAGGACAAGGCGGCGGTGCGAGCCGAGTTCGGTGACGAGCAGTTCATGCTGTGGCGCCGGTCCTATGACGTGCCGCCACCGCCGTTGGCCAAGGACGACGAGTACAGCCAGGTCGGCGACGACCGCTATGCCGACCTGCTGACCACGGTGCCGCGTACCGAGTGCCTGGCCGACGTGGTGACCCGGATGCTGCCGTACTTCTACGACGCGATCGTCCCGGACCTGCGCAACGGCACCGTGCTGATCGCCGCGCACGGCAACTCGCTGCGGGCGATGATCAAGCACCTGGACGGGTTGAGCGACGATGCGGTGGTGTCGCTGAACGTCCCGACCGGGATTCCGCTGCGGTACGAGCTCGACGAGAAGACCATGCTGCCGGTGCGGCCCGGGGAGTACCTGGACCCGGCGGCCGCCGAGGCCGCCATCCAGGGAGTGGCCAACCAAGGTAGATGACTGTTTTTGCCTTATATTTAGAGGAAAACAGTGTTGTCTGCATCACATCCTTCATCTAGGGTGCAGTGATCAACGCTTGTTGATTTGATGTGAAGGTCGTGCTCGATGACAGCGAAGCAGTCGCGGTTCAGCTTTCTCACCCCAAGTGGAGCCCGACTCACGCTGGACAGCGCCGCGCTGCCTTTCGAGATCGAGACCATGGCAAGCCAGATCCGGTTCGCCGGAAGCTCCTACTCCAGGGGCTTCCAGGTCGGCGGGCCTAACTACCACGACAACTTGCAGCGCGATGTCATGCACGACGCGAAGCTGGTCGGGCGGTTGATGACGGCCGATCGCCGTGAGGTGCGGGTGTCGCGAAGCGAGGATGAGGACACCACTATCGCCACGCTGATCGGCGACCACCACGAGGTCATGACGGTGTTCCCCGGCCCCGCGCCTACGAATTCACGTGTGCTCGGGGTCTTCGACTCGGTCGACATCCGCGATTCTGCCGAGGGCATGACCGTGCGGCTTCGGTCGGGTTCGATGGTGTCGCTGTTCTCTGAGACAACGGTGATCATCTGCGCCGGCCTGGCTGACCTCAGCATCGCGGCAGCTTCGCCCAGCTCGCTGCCGAAGTGGCGTGGCTCCGCGACCCAGCATGGCCAGCTCTGGCGCAATGCCAACCGGCCGGACCGGGCCGGCTTGTCGGCCGCCCGGCGCGCGGACTATCTGCTCGCCTTTCCCCGTGCGCTCGTCGAGCTGGTACCTGCGCCGCGTGGAGTGCCGGACGACGTCCTGCTGGACTGGACCGACGGGCTGCGCATCGACTGGCAGCACGCCGCGTGAGCATGCAGAGCGCGGTGCTCGGCGTGCTCTGTGCCGGGTTGCTGATCGTCTTCTGCGTTTGCGCGGCCCTGCTCCGCGAGATCATGGTGCTGCGCGAGCGCACTGACCGGTTGTCGCGGCTGCTCACCGAGCCACGACCCGGATCGCGTGCCGAGGACGCGCTGGCAGACGTCCGAGTCACCTGGATGTCGGGCGGCTGGCTGCTGGCCGTGGATTCGGGGTGCCCGCTGTGCCACGAAGTCGTCGAGGCGCTCGGCGCCCACGCCGGCGATGCGACGGTGCTGCTGACCTACGACAACCCCGGCGTGTGGGCGCCGCACTGGTCGGGCGAGGTCCGCGCCGACCGCGCGCTGTGGTCCGAACTCGCCCCGCTCACGCCGCCCACCTTGATGCACGTCGACACCTCAGGGCGGATCGACACGATCCGGCTACCGCTGAACGGCGCCGACGCACTATCCATCGTCACAGCAACCGCCGAGGCGGATAGGGGAGCGATCCATTATGCGTAGTTGGAGCCTGGCGGATGTCGCCGATGTCGAAGTTCCACCGGTAGTCACCACCCCAGCGGCGGCCGCCGTGGCTGCCCCGCGTCAGCCGCGAGCGGCGATCTCGCGCCGGACGGTCCTGCAGGCGCTCACGCTGTCGGCCGCGACCATCGGCTGGACGGCCGTCGGGTGGACGTTGCCCTCTGCTCAGCGCAAGGCCTACGCCGAGACGGGGCCGGGCGGCTTGACCGGGTGGAACTCCAACACCTGCGCAGACGCTTACCCGAGCGGCTACGGCGAGCAGGCGTCCACTGATGGCAGCGGCTACCCCGCCGCCTGCTACGGCAGCAGCAGGATCGGTCCCGCGTGGTGCTCCAGCGGCTGGTTCAAGAGCGGCACGTTCAACGTCTACAACGGCCACGACTATTACACCCCGATCTCCACAGCCTGCGGCGCGTCGACCACCAAGAAGAACGCCTGGCGGTGGAGCACGGGTGGGCACATCTACCGTTGTTCTGACGGCAACTACAGCTACGACCGGCTCGGCGGCGCGCGTCAGGGACCCTACTTCGCGGTCTGCCAGTACCGGGTCAGTTAGGCGGGGGCTTTGGCTGCTCCCAAGCTCGGTGATCGCCGCCCCGGGGCGGCGCTGCACCCGTGGTCGGGGGTGTCGCTGCTGACATTGCTGGCCGGCTGCGCCTTGCTGCTGGCAGCCACGGCCGGCAGCCAGCCGCTCTTGTGGCTGATGATGGGGGCCATCGCGGGCTTCGCCGTCAGCGGGTCGACGTGAAGCCGCAACTCGGCCTTCGTGCTGAGCTCGCCGGTCTGGCGAGGAGGACCTGAAGCGGCGCTGGGCGCCGGCCTGCTGGTGGGTGCCGTCGTCAGCGCCGCCGGCGTGCTGGTGCTCGGCTCGCTGATTCGCTGGGCGGCATTCGGCTTCGGCTGGCTGGTGGTCTACGGCGCCTGCGGCGTGCTGCTGCTGCGCGAATTCAGGGTCGTCAGCTTTGCGCTCCCCCAGAACGCCCGGCTGATCCCGCACACCGTCTTCCGGCACGGGCCCTACCTGGGCTCGTTCGAGTTCGGCTTCGAGCTCGGCACCGGGATCCGCACCTATGTCACCAGCTCGTTGCCCTACGCGGTGGTGGTCGCGGTGGCACTGGTCAGCAGCCCGATCGGGGCGGTGTCGACCGGAGTCGGGTTCGGCCTGGGCCGGCTGCTGATGACGATGGCGGCTGTGCGTTACGACGATCCTGAGGATCGCTGGCCGTCCTGGTCAGATGCCTGGGACCGGTCGGCGGCGGCGTTGCAAGCGATGCTGTCGGGCGGCTTCGTCGCGCTGCTGGTGGCCGCGTTCCTGCTCGGCCGTTGACCTCCGCGACCGATGGCTGACGCTGTGTCGCTCACCGCCAGCGCGCTGATCCTGGGATGCGCGGTGACGCTGGCAGTGAGCGCGATCTGGAAGCTCAGGGCACCGGCGCAGTTCCGCGGCGTGCTGCGCGCCCACGCGATCATCGCGCCCCGCCGGGTGCCGGCCGTGGGGCGGCTGGTGCCCTTGGCCGAACTGGCGGCAGCGGCGGGATGCGCGGCAGTGCTCGGGCCGGACCTGAGGCAGGTGCTCCTCGTGGTGCGGCTGGGGGCGGCGCTGGCGGTGGCGCTGGCCGTCGCCTTCCTCTGCTACCTGGGCGTGCTCGCTCGCCGCCACGGTTTCTCCGGAATCGCCTGCGGCTGCACCGGCGCGCACGATCGATTCGGTCCGGTCAGCTTTCTGCGTGCGGCGGCACTGGGCCTGGCCGCGGGCTCAGCGTGGTTGACCGACCCGCTGGCAGGCGCCAGCAACCTGCGCTCCGGGCTGCTCTCGATCACGGTCGGCGCAGTGGTGCTGGGACTCGCGACCTGGTCGAGCACACGGGGCGCTGCCAGCCGCCGTTCGCGATGAGGCGGCGGTGCCTGCCTTGCTCGGGTCAGCTCCAGTCCCAGTGACGTGCCATCGAACACACCTCCTCTGCCGGTCAGACGGTCGTGCTCATCCCCGCTTGCTCAGTCCCAGTCCCAATGACGCGCCATTCGAGCACCTCCTTGTCACTTCCGTTGGCATGACGGATGCGCCAGCGGGCTTATCCCCAGTTCCAGTGACGCGCCATCCGAACACCTCCTTGTCACTTCCGTTGGCATGACGGCCGCCAGCGGGCTTAGCCCCAGTTCCAGGTACGCGTCATCGAACACACCTCCTTCGGGGGGCTGCTCGCGGGTGTGCGGCGAGCTTAGGCCCTCAGCGGTTTTGGGTGCCGGCTCTGACCACCGAACCGATCCCACTGCGGATCGTCCTCGAGCTGGGGTTCCTCGAACAGCGTCCCTGCCGCGCAGCCGAGCGCGGTCTCGATGGCGCGTGCGGTCGCCAGCGAGCAGCGCGTGCGGCGGCCGGTGACCAGATGGTTGACCGTGGCATGCCCGAGGCCGGCGACCCGGGCGAGTTGCCGCTCGGACATGCCGGTCGCCTCCAGGCAGATGATCAGCGCGTCGCGGCTTCGAAGTTGCACGGGGCGCTCACCTCCGGAGCAGATGACTGGCCGGCTACAACGATGCCGCGGGGCAGGCGGCGGTGGAGTGAGCGGGTAAGCCACCCCACCGCCTTCCCCCTGTCCCCCAACAGGACCCGCTGCGGTTCCCAGCCGCCTCGGGAGTCGAACCGAGCCTGCTGCTCGGTGATCGTGGGACGCGCGCGGCGACGACCCTCGGATCCGTTCGGGTGGTAGCCGATCCGTTCCCGGATGCCGGTGGGTAGCGGCAAACGCCGAGCATCAGCGCGTCTATCACTGACTGACTTAGAGGGCAGGAACAGAACGTGCACGGGCACGTCCAACGCTGAGGAGATGCGGCTGGCCAACTCGTCGGTGCAGGTGCTGCGACGGCCGGACAGCAGGTGCGAGATGAAGCTCTTGGAGCACTGCGCGGCCGATGCCAAGGCGCTCAGGGACAGGTTCTGCTGGCGCATCAGCGCCCGCAGTGTCTCGGCGCTTCGTAACCTCATCCAGCTTCTCCTCAGGGGGATCGGGCGTCGTTGGTGCCCTCAAATCGTCGCGTGCTAGCCGCATATCTGTCAAGTTGACATTGACAAACGTCGTGCAGTGATAGACACTCATTATCGCGATCACTGATATTTAGTTCGGAGAATCCGGGGCTAGGAAGGCTGGGTTACCTTTACCTTTGGTAGACGCCCGGAGCATCCCCGGGACCACCGCAGACGGCAGCGCGCCGCTCAGCAACGAGAGGGGTCGATCAACACCATGGTTGACCCACGTTCCGGGCAAGTGCCGACGATCGCGCAACTGGTCCGTCAGAAGCTTGCCACCGGCTTGACCCTGCGGCAACTGGAAGAGCGCTCGGGTGGCTCGGTGCCGTACCAGACCTTCGGCAAGATCAGCAAGGGTGACGTCAAGGGCTGGCCGAAGTCCCGGGCGGTCATCGAGGGCACCGCGAGCGCGCTCGGGGTCGACGCCCGTGAGGTGGTGCTGAGCTACGCGACCCAGTTCCAGATCGATGTGTCAGAGGATCGGTCGTTGCTGGCGTCGATGCTGCCGGCCTCGACCGGTGCGCTGACGATCGAGCAGGCCCAGGCGGTGGCGGGGCTGATCCGGGCGTTCACGGCGCCTTCTGACGCGGCCTCACCGGTCCCGGCGTCACCGGCCCAGGTCGGGTCGCTGGATATCTCGGGTTTCACGAGCGCCGAGCGGCGCCAGGTCACCGATCTGCTGCTGGAGCTGGGCAACCGGAGCAGGGCCGAGAAGTTAGAGGGCCAGACTGCGCTGGCGTCGGTGCTGTCGTTCCTTGAAGGTGTTCTGATGTCGGCCATCGAAGAGACCGGGGAAGCCGAAAGCGACTAGCGAGCCAGCCGCCTTACCAACTTCGGTCGACGCCTGCCGCGGCACGCCGAGCCATCAGATCGGACATGGCCTCGATCAGCAGCCCCTCTAGCTCGGAGTCATCCGTGGTCGCGCAACCGAGCGCCGCCTTGATGCCGGAGTTGGCGAGGTCGGCCCGGAAGCCGGCGCTGAGGAAGCGGCCTGCTTGGGCCCGGCCGACCGGAATCAGCACCACGATCTGGCGGGTGCCATACCGGCCAAGCAGGTCCGACGGGCTGAGGCCGGACTCGATGGACTCGAGGATCTGGCGCTCCTGGCCGGCCTCATCAGGATCGATCATGAGCAAGGCGACGTGGCCGTGGGTGTCGTGGAGCTTCTGCTGCGCTTGCACCCGCCAGGCGGTCTCTGACCACAATCCCGTCTCGGCGTCGAAGGCATCCTCGGTCTTGACGGTTTCGCGCAGCGACCAACGGTGGACGAGTAGGACCGCGGGGACGACCAGGATTCCGAGTGCGACATGCCAGCTGAGGAGCCCGGCAAGAGCTACGCCCAAGCACTGAGTAGAAATCTCAACTGCGTGCGCGGAGGGCTTGGTAAACATCCGAAGCACATGCGTTTGTCGAGCCAGGACCAACACAATAACTGTGGACGCAATGTCAATAATAGAGTATGTAAGTAATGCGAGTCCAATTCCCAGGCCGCCGCCAAATGTATGAACGACAGCCGATGCGGTTAAGCCTGCGGCAACTGCCGATCCACAGCTATAGAGGTATCTCA